>JAITBC010000008.1 GCA_031283785.1 Tannerella sp.
GTTTATTGATTACGCTCACGGCGAGTATGTAAAACTTGACTCTGAATTGTCATTATGGGAAAAATTCAAGCAAGGCTTCTTGGATGATTTCGGTCTGCATGAATTATTAGCCGGAGCCGGATACATAGGCACAATCTATGACTTTTTCGAGCAGTTCAAGGATTCAAAGTCATGGACGGATTGGGCTAAGAACGGGATTGATGTTTATCAGTTCATGTCCGACGCGGCAAAGACGTTTTCTAACTACAAGAAAATCGGAAACGCCGTCGGAACAAAAACGTCTATGGCATGGTGGGCAAAAAACATAACCGGATTGAAATCGGTTGGTCGAGTGTCAGTTGCCAAAAGCCCTGTTACCCGCTTTTTCAATAACTTGACGAACAAGACATCGCCGTTTAACGCGCAGTTCAAAAATGTCGTGGATACGTTCAAGGGCGCAAAGGGCGTCACCAAAGCCGTTGCCGCGTGGGGCGGCGTGGCGGTTAGCGGTGTTATGAATTACTTCGATAACAAAAAAGAACAGGCCGCGTCGGGCGGCGCTATGTCAGACGGCAGAGTTATCGCAGAAACAGTTACTGAAACAGCGGTCGGTACTGTACTTACATACGGAGCAGGAATCGTGGCTGGTGCGGCGGTTTCTGCTGCAATTGGCACAGTGGCAGCACCCGGAATACTCGTAGTTGCCACTACCGGGTTAGTCGTAGCGGGAATAAGCGCAGGCGTGAAAGCTATAACCGGAAAACCGGCTACCGAATGGGTTTCCGATACAATACTGGACGGCTGTGAAGCTGTTGGAAAAGCCGCAAAAAATGTTACAAAATCAGTTGGCGACTGGTTCGGTAAAATATTTTAACTAATGGAGGTAACTTTATGCGTATCAAAGAATTATTGCCAGTAGGCAGCATCGTTCTCCTAAAGGACGGAGAAAAAAATTTGATGGTTTGCGGGATAAAGCAAACAGACAAAAGCGGTGACGGTCAAGAGTACGATTATCTTGGTGTACTCTATCCCGAAGGTCATATTGGCGAGCAATTTCAATATCTGTTTAATCATACGGATATTGAAAATATCATCTTCCGTGGCTATGACGACAATGAGCGGCAGGAGTTTTTGAAAAAGCTCACAAAAATCTATGAGTAACACGAGCCTTGACTATTGCTGTGTTTCTCATATTGGAAAGCGCCCTAATCACGAGGACAACTTTTTGCTCAGTAACGGCAGATATATCTTGCCTGCCGAGCAGGCTTTGCTGTCTCCAAAAGAGTGCATTCGCTGCGCCGATCATTCGTCTGCAGCGATGCAAATTTTTGCCGTGAGCGATGGCATGGGCGGTCACAACGCAGGAGAAACAGCAAGCCTAATTTGCGTCTCGAAACTTGCAAAAACAGTAGAAAATATTCAAAATTGTAGTCACATTAACGATGCCGTAATCCTGTGCCAAAGAACCATTTCTGCTATAAATGATGAAGTATGCAAAATAAGCCGAGCGAACATTGAGACGAAAGATATGGGTGCTACACTTGTGTTGCAAATCTTTTGTGAAGACAAAATTTCCATTCTGAATCTTGGCGACAGCCGCGCGTATTTTTTTGACGGAATGACCTTATCGCAGATAACAAAAGACAATACCGAAGGGCAGCGGATGCTTGACTTGAATCTTCTGACCGAAAAGGAAATATCATCGTTTCCGGCACGAAAGAATGTCAATAGATATATCGGATACGACAGGGAAAATTTTGTCCTCAAAGCGGATGAATACACTTTTGATAAAATGCAAGGGATCTATTTGCTTTGCAGCGACGGCTTATCAGATGCACTATCAGAATCGGGAATTTGTGAGGTGCTAAAACGGAAACAAAGCATCGAAACAACGTGTAAAACATTGGTTGAATGCGCAGCTTCAAAACAGAACGCCGACAACATAACGGCGATTCTCATTTCAACGAAGGAGTGATTTTATGTCTGAAAAATCTTTATTGGGAGATGTGTTTTTCGATGGCTATAAAGTCACCGAAAAAATTGGTGCCGGTGCTTTCGGCACAGTCTATAAGGTGGAAAAGCGTGATGCTTCCGGGGAATATACCCGTGCGTTAAAACATATAACAATTCCGTCCAGCAAACAACAGTATGATTCTGTTTTCAATTCGATGGGCGGAGATGCTTCAAAAGTTGAAGATTATTTTTCGGCAATGCTGCGCGGCATCGTGTCCGAAATTCAAATATTAAACGACCTTTCTGAAAAAGGCGCAACCAATATCGTCCGATATTATGCGCACAATATTGTTACATCTGAAAATCCAAAGCAATATGACATTTATATACTGATGGAATACTTGACCCCCTTGACGAATTACATTTCGGCTAAGAGTTTTGCGGTCAAGGATGTTGTTGCACTTGGGTTAGATATATTAAAAGCATTGGAGTTGTGCCACGGAAACGGCGTCATTCACCGCGACATCAAAGACGATAATGTTTTTGTGGCGGCAAACGGCGAATATAAAATTGGAGACTTTGGCGTGTCCAAGGTCTTAAAAGGCAGTGCCAAAGCGGAATCCGTAAAGGGAACCCCTAATTTTATCGCGCCCGAAGTGTATCTTAATAAAGAGGGCTATACCCAATCGGTCGATTTGTATTCGCTTGGCATTGTGTTATACAGATTGCTCAATTATAACCGCAACCCGTTTTTACCCACATTTCCTTTGCCGTATGAACCGGAGGATGAAGATGCCGCTTTCAACGAACGAATGAAAGGGTGTGTGCCGAGCCTGCCTGCCATGGGTGAAGCAGATATCGGAAATGTAATTATAAAAGCTGTGTCGGGCAAAACAGACAGGTTTTCATCAGCCAGTAAATTTCGCATTGCGTTACAAAAAGCAGTCGATAATACGGCTGATTCGGTACTAAGCACCACCGTAAATATTGTATCAAAAAGCAAAGAAGAAAATCAGCAAACGTATTCTGAGTCCAACAAAAAGGGGTTTGAAGCGACCATTAAGGAAACTGTTGGGGCAGAAGAAACTTTTTCATCTGAACCGCAGGAGATAACCTCGGAAACGAACAAGCGCTTATTTGAAACCGTAGGAGAGGTGTATAATCCGCCTGTTCCCGGTGCCGCAAGCAACATAGCCGATGAACCGAAAGAGAAAGACAAAAAAAATTCAAGAGCAAAAAT
>JAITBC010000023.1 GCA_031283785.1 Tannerella sp.
TTCCGGTTTATTAGGTCCTGTAATAATACGCCCTTACGTACAGGTTAAGGTATTCAAGTAATTGTTTTCAGCTTCTCCTGTTAAAATGCAATGCTTTTCGCTATAAGGCGTTATATCAATGCGTAACGTCGTGCCTCATTATAAGGTATGGGTTTCCCCGATCCCGACAGAGTACCGCCACAGGGAGGTTCGGGAGACTGGTATATTTTCCGTCTGGCCGATCCCTTCGTATGCGATAAATACAAATACAGGAGGTATTATAAACCAGAATATCGGTTATCCGGGAACGGAAAAAAATGTTGAGCCTTTGGTTTATCATGGCGATTAATGATTTTTATCTTTTCCGATTCTCACAAACCGGTTATATTTGTACTCTCAGTCCGGATATAACCGGTCTGATCTTTTTTATCATCATTAATCACTAATATAACACATCATGAAATATTTTTCCGGAATATTTTTCCTCTCTATGTGTTCGGGCATCTTTCCGACAGGATGCAGGGAGAAAAAGGAAGAGGTTGCCCGACGACCGAACATATTACTTGTTATCAATGACGACCAGACATATTTCCATACCGGATTCGCCGGTTGCCGTTTTGTCGGCACGCCCGGATTCGACAGAGTCGCGGCAAACGGAATTTATTTTTCCAACTGCTATGCCGGATCACCGGGAAGCGCACCTTCCAGAAGCGCACTGGTCACAGGACGCCATCACTGGCAAAACGAACAGTCCGGCCAGCATGCTTCGTCATGGATGAAAAAGTATGTCCCGTTCGTTGACCTCCTTCAATCGGAAGGCTATCATACCGGATATACCGGCAAAGGAGTTGAACCGTTCCGATATGCCAATGACGAAAATGATTCGTTGTGGAGAAAAGGAAATGCAGCCGGAACCGCATTTAACGGATACCGTTACACAAAAGGCGATCCGTCGGATTCGCGGACAGCGGAAGGTATCGGGTTAGTAAACTATTACGAAAATTTCCACCGTTTCATGCAGCAACGCAAGGCCGGTCAGCCCTTTTATTTCTGGTACGGGCCGACCGAGCCTCATCGCGCTTACGAAAAAAATTCATGGAAGCGCAACGGGAAAAATCTTGAGCAGGCAGATGTTCCAGGCTTTTTACCCGACACGGAAGAAATAAGGGGCGATATGCTCGATTACGCAGTGGAAATAGAATGGGCGGATTTGCATCTGTGCAACATGCTGAACTACCTGGATTCCATCGGCGAACTGGATAATACGATCGTTATCGTTACTGCTGACAACGGCATGCCTTTCCCAAGAGCAAAAGCCAATTGTTTTGAATATGGCGTACACGTCCGTATTGACGAACGAGGAGTTCACCATCCCGAATGGGCATTCACAGATGTAGACGCCGCACCTTCCAAATCATTTCTGATAGAAAATCATAACGATCCGGCAATCCGTCCGCATTTCGACCTTGCTTACGGCAAACGGCCCGAGTTTGAACTGTACCGTATAACAGAAGATATGTCCTGTCTTCACAATCTGGCGGGAAACACAGAATATGCCGCCATAGAAAATGAATTGAAAGCTGCCCTGACAAAAGAACTGACACGATCCGGCGACCCAAGGATCGTCGGGCCGGATAAGGAAATATTCGAAAGCTACATACGGTATAGCCCTATCAGAAAATTCCCCGAACCCGACTGGATGAAGTAACCGGCGAAACTGTCAATTTATTGGATTGCGGATTGCAGGGGGTTTACTGTAAACTATATATTCCTTCCCAGGCTCTGTTTCTATAACAGTAATGTAATATCCGTCATTATCCTCGTTGCTTCCAACGGCCGTGCCATTTACAACGACCGGTACATGTGTCCTTATCTTACACGTTCCGCCCTGCAACGACCTGACTGCAGCAAAAGACAGTTTATTGTCTTTCCATTTCATATCGACCTCAAAAGCGCCTCTGGCCCTCAAGCCTTTCACTTCGCCTTCTTTCCATACATCAGGCAAGGCAGGCAACAGATGAATCTCTCCAAGATGGCTTTGCAGGAGCATCTCCGAAATACATGCAGCAGCTCCAAAATTTCCATCTATCTGGAAAGGAGGATGTGCATCAAACAGGTTTTCGTATACCCCGCCTTTGTCCATATAATCCATACCGGTATCGTCAGTCAGTGTCAATGCGCTTTTAAGCAGTTTATGAGCACGGTTGCCATCCAGCAGGCGGGCCCAGAAAGCGACCTTCCATATCCGGCTCCAGCCTGTCCCGCCGTCGCCTCTGGCGTCCAACGTTTTTCGTGCTGCATCGGCATATTTTTTATTCGAAACAGGGGAAATATCCTTTCCCGGATACAATGCCACCAGATGAGAAACATGGCGATGCTTATCATTCGGATCGTCTTCGGTGTACTTCCATTCCCTGAGTTGCCCCCAACTGCCGATATTAAGGCCATTATCAAACATGGAAAGCTTTGCTTCCAGCTCTTTTACAAATGCCTCATCTGTTTTCAAGATTTTACCGGCCTGAGCGGTATTGGCAAACAAATCCCGTACTATCTGCTGTGCATGCGCCACTCCATTTTCCCACGGGCCGTGTTCCGGCGACCATTCGTTGAATGTAATAAATTGTCCGTTATCGTCCATAAATAACCTGTCGAGCCAAAATTCGCAAGCCGATTTCATTACCGGATAAGCCGTATCCCTCAGATAACCTTCCTGAGGATTGAACGTATATTTATCCCATAGATGCATGCAATACCAGCCATTCGCAGGACGATTCCAATTCCAGTCGGAGTATCCGAATATATTATTCTGGGTTTTCATCGCCCATCCGCGACAGCCTAACTTTTTCGCCATATCTCTCCATGAATTTTGTACAAATGCCTCATTGTACACATAATTGATAAACGGAGTATGGCATTCCGCCAGATTAGTTACTTCGACCGGCCAATAATTCATCTGTATATTGATATTGGAATGAATATCCGAACCCCAAGGCGGATCATTACTGTTATTCCACAATCCCTGCAAGTTTGACGGCAGGTCGAATCCCTGTCTGGAAGAAGAGATGGCAAGATAACGCCCGAACTGGAAGAAGAGCACATCCAGTGCCGGGTTATAATCGCCCTGAAGATATCCGTTTAATAATTCATCGGTCGGTATTGCCCGTTTTTTCGTATTACCGATATTCAAGTATACACGGTCAAACAATGAATGATAATCCTGCAAATGTTCCTTTTTCAATTGCCGGAAACCGGATGTAACGGCATTGGCTTTCGCTATCTCCAATTCCTGTTGCCAATTCTTCCCTGTTAAATAATCGGGAGTTGCAGGATCATAGTCGGTACCTGCTACGAGCAATATCGTAACCGAATCGGCTGCCTCTACATTTATGGAAGAACTGTCTGTCGAAATATTTCCCCCGTCATTTAATACCGTCAATGATGCTTTATAGGACAACAATGTCAACTTACCTGAAATCTCAAGCGTATTTCCCACTGCTTTTACCTGTTCGCCATGCGTACCGTTCATTTTTATGCTGAAAGAAATTTTACCTTTTTTGTCGGCAGCAAGACGCATCACAATGACCTTACCCGGATGGCTGGCAAAATATTCCCTTGTATAGGTAACTCCACCCGATTTGTAATTGACATGGGCTATGGCATCCCCGATATTCAGGTCGCGGACATAATCGGAATATCCGGACTGTCCACGAAATTGAATATATATGTCCCCAAAACTCTGATAACTGCCCCTGTCCGTCGGACTTCCCGTCCACAGGGACTTGTCGTTAAACTGTATATGCTCCCGCTCTACCCCTCCGAATATCATGGCGCCTGTACGTCCGTTACCGATTGGCAGTGCCGAGGTCATCCAATTGGTAGCCAGTTGTTTATTCCACAGAACCACACCGTCATGGGAGACTTTCGCAACTTTCGACTGTCCCGGCATTAGTATGAAAACAATGCAGGAAAGCAATAATAAAATTCTTCTCATTATCTTTTATTTATTAGATTTTCAACTTCCGCGA
>JAITBC010000100.1 GCA_031283785.1 Tannerella sp.
AATCTGCCGGCTACGGTGTATGTAAACGGGGATAAGGCTTTGGCAGTCATCGCCAACTGGACGGATATTCCTCAAAACGGCGAATTTGCGATTGATGAGAAACTGTTGGGATTCACTCCCTCCAAAGTGTATATGCCGGAAATCGAAAAGATACAGTGGGGAAATCCTTTCAACAGAAAGGGAAAGATTGAAGTCATGGGACGCGGCGGGCTAATTATCATGCTGGAAAAGTGAGGATGAGATAGAAATAAGAAAGTCTCTGCAGGACTTGCGTAACATGAGTTAAATAATGAATAATAAACAATAAAATGAAAATACAACACACTGCAAACATTTTGCGAGCCATGAGCGTCCTCCTGATAACGGGAACTGCGACTTGCCTGTCAGCGCAACAACAACCTGACTCTCACATTGGACGCCTGAGCGAAGCAACTTACTGTAATCCCATTTTGGCGAAAAGTACGCCCGACCCTACCGTTATCCGTGTGCCAGATGGCAGTTTTTACCTGTATGCCACGGAGGATGTGCGCAACACCCCGATATACCATTCCACTGACCTGGTACACTGGGACTTTGTCGGCACGGCGTTCACCGCCGCATCGCGCCCCGACTTTGAACCCAAAGGCGGACTGTGGGCGCCCGATATCAATTACATCAACGGGAAGTATGTGCTGTACTACTCCATGTCGGTGTGGGGCTGCAACGGAACATGCGGCATAGGGGTGGCTGTTGCCGACGCGCCGCAAGGTCCGTTTACGGATAAAGGCGCTCTGTTTCGCAGCAACGAGATAGGCGTACCAAACTCTATAGACCAGTTTTACTTTGAAGATGACGGAAAGAAATACCTCTTTTGGGGTAGTTTTTGCGGAATTTATGGCATCGAACTGGAAGACGACGGTCTAAGCCTGAAAGCAGGCGCGGAAAAAGTCCGAATCGCCGGTCGCCAGACGGACGCTTTCGACAGTAATGGCACCGAAGGAACGTATATCCACAAGCGGGACGGATATTATTATTGTTTCGGCTCGACAGGTACGTGTTGCGAAGGAGCAAACAGCACTTATCGCGTAGTGGTCGGACGCTCGGAAAACCTGTTCGGACCATACCTGACGAAAGACGGACAGTCGATGTTCGACAACCATTACGAAACCGTGCTTCATGGCAATGCCGTCTTTGCTGGTCCCGGACACAATGCCGAAATCGTCACCGATGACGAAGGTAACGACTGGCTGCTATATCATGCCTATTTGAGAGATAATCCCAAGTTGAGAAGAACGCTTTGCATGGATAAAATCATATGGACTGACGGCTGGCCTGCGGTGGAAGGACTTGAACCATCCGGCGAAGCAAAAGCGCCTGTATTCAACAAATAGCGCATAACATGAGTGAAACAATTAAAATGAAATAATATGAATCGTATATGCATAAAAAAAATACTTGCAACTGTCGGGACTTCGTTATTGGGCATTACTGTTGCGGCGCAGGCTGCCGACAAGCCGAATATCATTATCATCCTGACCGATGACATAGGGTTTGGCAATGTGGGCGTTTATGACTGCCCAAATATGGATTAAAAATATAATGGTTATCAATTTTGGTTGTATATTTGTGTCATTAAAATAGATTTAAACAAATAATAAAATAATGAAAAAAATAATTGCTATTCTGATAATGAATATGGTGGCTGTAACTGTAGTTGCGCAAAATTCTCCTGTTCAATTATACGTGGACGCTTCGCAAAAAATCGCGACTGCATCACAGCTGTTCAATGGAACAAACATTGAGGATATCAATAATCAGACGAATGGAGGAGTGTTTAGCCAGCTGCTGCATGGCGAAGCATTTGAGGAAAATGTGGAAACGGATTTTCTGAATCTCGATCGCGCAGATTATTCCAAGATTTATATTATGCTTGACGAGAGGCGTATTCCACATCTGATTACTCAGTCGGACGTGTATAACCGGGTAAACTGGAATAATCTGACAGAGCAGTATGATTTCCACAGTAAGGACATTTACAATGCTAACAAGTTCCATGAGCCTCACGTCATTTCGGGTTACCGCTTCCCTTCTCGCTTTCTTGTGTTTGATTCCCTTCCGGATGATATTCGGAAAATTATGCTTGAACGTGTGAACGGGAATGAGCAGATCAGTAAATTCTGGTCGAAACTGACGAACGGAAATTCTCAGTATGACTATAAGCTGGTTCGCGACGGCAAAGCTTATATGGGACGCCAGACGCAAACTGTCACTTTTATTGCTGGAAACGGCGAGGTGGGGATAACCAATCACGGGCTTTATCGTATGGGGATATATTTCGAACCGGAAAAACCATACGACGGCATATTGCGAATTAAAACAGACAGGCCAACTACCGTTTTTGTTTCGCTCCGGGATGAACAGGGAAAGATTTTAGCGGAAAAACCTTATCAACTGAAAGGAGACGGAACATACGAAAAGCTTACTTTTGAATTAATCCCGAATGAAAAAACTTTTGAAGGATGCTTTGGTATCTCCTTGAAAAGTCCGGGACATATTGAACTCGGTTATGCTTTTCTTCAACCGGGCGAATGGGGACGCGTTATAGGTTATCCTTTACGCAAAACATTCATCGACGCTCTAAAGAGGCAAGGTATTAAGGCAATACGTTATAATGGCTCTATGGTGGATGTGGGAGCCGATACATATAACTATCGCTGGAAAAAAATGATTGGCCCGATAGACGAACGCCGTATCACTTACCGGAGCGGATTCAGCCCCTATGCAACACACAGTTTTGCATTTATCGAAATGCTCCAGCTTGCAGAAACGCTTGGCGCGGAATGTATTATAGGAATGAGTATGGATGAAACTTCAGAAGATATCCGTGATTTTGTGGAATATGTAAATGGGGCGGTTACTTCGAAATGGGGCGCTCTTCGTGCTGAACACGGTCATCCGGCGCCTTATAACCTGAAATATATACAGGTGGATAATGAACGAATTATGACTGGCGGATATATGGAATGTGTGAAGAAATTTGCGCTTGCCGCCTGGGAAGCTGACCCGGAAATGACCGTCATGACATCGCTCAATATCGGAACAGATCTAAATAGCTATGCTCGTGGAACGAAAGAATACAAACTATCTTCCGAAATGATAAAGTGGTTCATTGATCAGGGAAAACAGGATAAGATTGCATGGGATCCGCATTACAGCGGTTGGCTGGGCTTTGCAAACGATCCGGGATTTACGCACGAAATGGGAATCGACCTCCAAAAAGAACTGGCAAAAGACTTTCCCGGATTTAAACTTAATCTCCATCCAATGGAAGAAAACGGCAGCCGTTGCGACTGGAACAGAGGATTGGCTCATGCCCATAATTGGAACAAACTGCAACGTTACGGCGATCATTTCAAAATGTTAGGTACGGCTAACACTTTCCAACCTCACGGACTGCATTATATGTGGGACCAGGGACGCATTCATTACAATTCGCATACTATCTGGTATATGCCTTCAGCTTATATTGATGAAAAGATGAGCAAAAACTGGCTACCAAATGTGATGAAGAGTAGCAGCAATAATGAGCATGAGATCGATATCACAGCTAAGATGGATGATGCGGGAAAGACGCTTGCGCTTTACATAGTGAACCTTTCCGACCAGCCGCAGGAAGCCATACTCAACATTCAAAACTTTCGCCACAAAGGCAAAGCCGACGTATGGGTCATCGGCGATTGCGACCTCAACGAATCCAATACCGGCAAAGATATGTTTAATGTTGTGCCGAAAACATCACAAACAAACTTCGCACAAAAGAATGCAAAGTTCATCTTTCCAAAGTATTCATACACAGTAATAACTTTTACGAAATAAATAAAGGATTTTGTATGGTCGTTTTTTAATAATATGAATAGTATGTGCATGACAAAAATACTCGCAACTGTCGGAATTTCGTTATCGGGCATGACTGCTGCCTTGCAGATAGTCGACAAGCTGGACAGAAAGTACGCCAAACGAATAGCAAAAATGGAACAGTTGTTGAAGATATGGGTGTTACAGCAGGGAGATACCGGCGCATCTGTGGATATAGAATTTGTAAATTAATAATAATAACAACAGTATGATTAAAAGAATTTTATTTTTGGCAATATGTATGTTAACTACTATTGCGAGTTATGCCCAGTGGAATCCTTCAAAAGACAGGATACGCACAAAATGGGCGGAAGAGGTCAATCCGGCAAATGTATTGCCGGAATATCCGCGTCCGGCAATGGAACGTTCCGAATGGAACAACCTTAACGGATTGTGGGATTATGCAATATTGCCGGTGGGCGCAACCGAACCGGAGAAGTTTGACGGCAAAATCTTAGTGCCGTTTGCAGTCGAATCCAACCTGTCGGGAGTAGAAAAACGGCTCGGCAGAGAAAATGAACTGTGGTACAGACGTACATTTACCGTACCTCCTGCATGGAAAGGGAAATCGGTGCTGCTGAATTTCGGGGCGGTGGACTGGAAAACCGAAGTGTATATTAACGACGTCAAAAT
>JAITBC010000112.1 GCA_031283785.1 Tannerella sp.
TTAAAACAACAAATAAATTGAAATGAAAATTATTGAATCAACATTTGTTATTGAGTCGTCAATCAATGGCGATGAGATATTAAAACATTTGGAGAAAGCAGGCAGAACTGCATACAAAAGTGAGGAGAAAATAACCGAAAATTCATCATATAAATTCGTTGAAAAAATAATGAATCATGAACATTTATCGGTTATAGAACATTCATTTATTACTGTTAGAGTTATTTGCGACAGGGGTGTTTCGCATGAAATAGTAAGGCATCGTTTGGCGAGTTATACACAAGAATCTACACGCTACTGCAATTACACCCAAGGTAAATTTGGAAACGAAATCACAGTCATCAAACCTTACTTTTGGGATGAAAACAGCGAGGAATATAAAATTTGGTCGGAAACAGTTAAATACATTGAAAATTCTTATAATAAACTAATTGCATTAGGAGTAACGCCACAGGAAGCAAGAAGTATCCTGCCTAATTCGCTCAAAACAGAAATTGTGATAACAATGAATCTGAGAGAATGGTTACATTTTTTCCGATTGAGAACATCCCCCAATGCTCATCCTCAAATGAGAGAGATAGCTGTACCTTTATTAAAAGAGTTTCAGAAGCGAATACCTGTTATTTTTGAAGGAATAAAAAATACTGAAATGTGAGTAATCAGTACTGCCTGAAAACTGCCAATCACCCGAAAATTGATGTATATTCGTCATTATTAACAGCGTGAAACATCTGGAATCCTGATTGTTTTTGGTTTTGCATCTTCAGACTTCCTTACCCATGGGAAATCGAATGGCACACTTTTCATCGCCATTATATTTTCTTTATTGTCATTTCTTAGCAACAATAAAGGCAGGAGGATAACCTCCTGCCTTATTACTGTATTGCGAGGGAAACAGCATTTAGTAGCCATATACCTGAACTTCCATAAAACTTATATAAGAATTAGGAGCGGCTGTTGAATCAATAAAGACTATTGCCAGATATTGTCCTGATGAAACGGCGGTAAAGATTATATCGAACGGATTATCTCCGGAATATAGCGTTCTGGCGACCGGTTCGCCCCACGAAGGTTGAGGTTCGTCGGGAATTATCGGCGTATTGCTAAGATAAATCTCAATATTCTTCAAATAACGCCAACCTGTATTAGTCGGAGGATACAGGGCAATATGATGAATTGTCACAGACTGTTTCATGTCGATAACCACACACTGAGGTAATGGAGTACCAGTCCTGGAATGCCAGCCTGTACTCGTATTTCCGTCTAATATAAGCGCCGGTTGACCGCCGCCGCCATCTCCCCAGCTGTGATTACCATTTCGAGCTTCGACCGTCCAGCCGTTTCGCGGATAGTTGTAGAGGAATGGATATTGGTATGTTTCCCATTCCTTTTCGACAACGTTGATTCCGTTTGGAGGCAGGAATACGGAACGGTACTCGAACACTTCGCCCGGTTTTATATCGGGACACTGCACAACCGTTTCGTCGGGTAATACGCGGAGCGTTCTCTTTTCTCCCGAAGAAACAGTATAACGCACTTCGGAATAAATCAAATCGCCGGTTTTTGCTCCCCATGTGATTATGCCGGTGTAATCCTCGTCGCGCACAGCGCTTGTGATACTGCGGCTTGAAGCTTTCATCTTGTAGAAATCTCCATAAGGCGTACCTGTTATTTCTACCGGAATGGAAGTATTTCCATCAGCGTCTAAAGTTATCACATGGAATGTATACGTATTTTCGTCAAGATTGGGGACATCAACGATAATAGTATCCCTGCCGGCAGGGACGTCCACATCAAGCGAATCGGTATAGTTACTCCAATACACCTTCGACTTGATTACTTTAGGGTCGTTTGCCTTGAGCCAGGTCAATCGCACACTGTTCAGTCCCGGATAAATCTGTAACGAACTAACCCTTTGCGGATAAATAATTCCGTTGGAGATAAGGTACTCCCTGTATGTACTGTCCTGGTCCTTGCATGAAGAAAATCCGACAGCAATCAAAATAATTAAATAAACTATCTTTTTCATTTTTATTCGTCTATTAATTGTCCAAAAAATGTCAATTCACCGATAATCATTTCGCCATTTGTTGCTTCCGTCAGGTAAGTAGCGAATGTTGAGGTAACCCTGAAACGTATATAACTGATAGGGGTATACGGATTGGGAATTTCGTCCGTTATTAGCAGTTCATAATTTCCTCCGCCTATGAAATATTCGATATCTTCGGCAGTGATTGGACCAACGGCGGCTCCGTCGCCGTATCCCGAAGGTTTGAGCTGGCTGAAACTGCCCAGCAGATGCCAGTTATCCCAGCTTCCATTCGGAGGAGGATTGTCGGAACCATAAAGTTCCCAAGTACGTGGAGCGGGTCCGCTATAACGTTCGGAGCTTCGGGGAAAGACCTGAAAACGGCTGAGAACGACCTTCCGCCCAAGATTAATCGTAAAATGCTGAGGCATGGGAGATGTGCTTGCCGCGGCAAAAAAACCGCTACCACTGGTATTAATTCGTCCGTCCCACAGTTGTTCAAACCTGTAGTTGTTCGAACCGCCTACCTGTTCCCATGAATCTCCGGGCAATTTAGGATTGGAAAACTTGTCTTTTGGGATTTCCACTTCTTCTATCGGCGTCAGAGGCTTGACCAAGGTATCCGACCGGTTGTTCCACCGGTCTCTCACATACAGTGCAAAGGTGTATTCCTTGGCTTCCAGGCCTCGGCGTGCATACGATATCTTGACTGCTTCCGTGTAGAAAGTTTGCAGTTCTATCCATTCGCCGCTTCCTGTAGTATCGGCTAACAAGACCAGAGCAAGGTTGGCGCGGTTAACATTTCCGGAGAGCGTCACACTTACTCCGCCAAAAGTCTCTGTCATATCTACCTGCACGGTACGGTAAGGCGGCTCGAGGGGAGTAACCTGAACCGTAAGCGGTTCGGACAATTTACTGTTACGACCCACGCTGTAAAGGGTTACATCGTAAGTTTTTGTATCGTTGAATCCTTCGAGCGTGAGCGAATCCGTATAAATCGAAGCCTTTGTTTCGCAAATTTGTCCGCTACGTTCATATACCGCTTTTACTCCCAACAGGTTTACGTCGTTGGGAACGGAATATTTAATCACTGCGCCTCCGGGTTTGCCGACAGGAGTACCTTTAAGCGTCACAGGCGCAGGAGCAGGCGCTGAATCGTCTATATAATCCAGCCGCCCCTTTTCCTTACAGCCCGACATACTGTATATCAAAACTGTAATCATTATAAATATTATTCTTTTCATATTTTTTAATATTTATTAAATTATAAATCTTTTAATTCCTAACTTTTAGTTATCAGTATTTACTTAATCTACCATCCTGTGTTTTGTACAATATTACGGTTATTTTCAATCACCGACGTCGCAATGGGCCAGAAATAGTCTTTGACAGCAAATTTCTGGTCTGCCAAAAGTACCGGCTGGTAAAATTTTGCAGGGTCTTTTTCAGTTACCATGTAACCCATAATTCCCTTGGCGTATTCTGCGGGCGCTGTTTTCCAGCGGCGAATATCCCAGAAACGCTGTCCTTCGAGCGAAAGTTCTATCAGACGTTCGCGGCGGATAATTTCGCGCATACCGTCCTGACTGTCGTACTTTTTATTATTGGTATATTCGTCCCACGAATATTTTACGCCCTCCAGTCCTGCCTGTTCCCGGACAAGGTCGATGTATTTGAACAGTTCGCTGCTGTTTGCCCCATTGGGACCTTCTGCCTCGTTTATCGCTTCGGCATACAGTAGATATAAATCTGCCAGACGAATAATGGGCCAGGGATAGAGTTCTGTCGTTAATGCCCCCATGCCGGTTTGTACATTTTGGAAATGAACACATTTCTTCCAGAAATATCCTGTGATAGGTCCGCTGCGTTCGCTTCTCTTTTGCTGGATACCTCCGTAACGGCAGGCTATGTACAGATATTCGTCAGGATTGTTGCCGTAGATTCTTTGTCCGTACCACAAGCCTCCGTCGAAACCAAGAGATGCATAAAACCGCGGTTCTCTGTCGAAATGCAGTTGAACAGTAGTATAACCTTTCTTGATATAATACCGTTCGGCGTCCGTACCTTCTCTTAGAGCATAAGGGTCTATGCCCTGCCAGGATTTATCTTCCTCAACAGGCACGCCATGATTGGTATAGTACATCTCTGCAATCTTAATGGGCGGATTCAAATTCCCATACAACAGCCATTCATCCGGATACCTTACAGCATCCAAGTTTGGAGAGGCGTTTCGTTGTGTGGCTACCGTACTTCTTGATTGCGAATTTGCCCAAATCATTCCACTGTTCCACGCTTCGGTAAAGGCGTTACGGATAGTTAGTTCCTTTAAAACAGTATCCGAAAGAGTAGAAACAGTTTGATACTGATACAGCACAACGTCTGCTTCACGGCAGATTTGAATCGCTTCACGGCAGGCAACTACAGCCGAATCCCATCTCGCGGTAATCGCAGCCTGCTCAAGACCCATACTGAACAGCTGTGTACCGTCTTTATTGATTAAAGTGTTCTGGTCACGATTATTGACGAACAGAGGACTGGCGGCGGTAACCAAAACTTTCGCTTTCAATGCAGCAGCAGCGGGTTTGGTGATGCGTCCCATTTCGTCGTTCGGGTTTACAATTATAACAGGCAGATCCGGTATTGCCTCGTTCAGAAGTTCGACAATATAACCGAAGCATTCGTCCACAGTGTTGCGCGATACCTTTACTTCTTCGGGAGTAGCGGTGATGGGCAGGTTTTCCCTAACAATGGGGATTGGACCGTACATCCGCACCAGGTAGAAATGATAATAGGCTTTCAGGAACTTGACTTCGGCAATCCACTGCAATTTTTCCCATTCGGGTAAATCGGGTACGCTTGTTACATTCTCCAGAAAGATATTACAGTCGCGTATAGCCCTGTAAAGGTTAGTCCAATACTGTCCTGTCAAAGGTGAAGTAGCATTTTGAAGTCCCCTTGCAATGCGGAATACCGCATCGCTGTACGGTGCATCAGCAGGATCTATAAGCGACCAGTATTCATCGCCTCCAAGTATGGCGGGGTCTACTCCCAATTCTCCATCATGCGGCATATACGAATAGCAGGTATATAAATATTTACGCGCCTCCGACCGCATGTTAAACGCATTGTCTATGGTCGGAATACCATCGTTCGGTACTACATCCAGAAATGTGGAACATGAACCAAACACGAATATGCATGACAATATGCATACCGTTCGACTTATTTGTTTTATTGATAACATTTCAATATCATTTAAAAAGTTTGACATATTAATTAAAGGTGAAATTCATACCTATGTTGAACACCCTTTGAATAGGGTATCCTAATCCGTTACCTGCCATTTCGACGTCCCACATTTTGAAGCGGCTAAACAGCAATAAATTTGTTCCGCTTACATATATCCTGAAATTATTTATATGGAATTTCTCCTGCCATTTGCCGGATATGGTATAGCCTATTTCTGCCTGTTTCAAACGAAGGAACGTGCCGTCGCGCATAAACCATGTACTTGTCTGGACATTGTTGCTATGCAAGATACTGCTCAAACGGGGCCATGTAGCATACATGTCCTGATTTTCTTCTGACCAGTGACTGTCGGCGTATGCTTTCAGCAGTTGCGTCTGGTTCTGGAACGGAGCGGTACTTATACCGGAATTGGAGTCAACAGTAGATATCCAGAACGATTCGTTTGCAGCGCCCTGAAAAAAGCATGAAGCGTCGAACCCTTTGTATCCTAACGAAAATCCAAAACCGTACACAATTTCCGGCACTGTGGGATTACCTATAGGCACCATGTCTGCAGGCGTAATTCGCCCGTCACGGTTCACATCGGAATATTTGATATCACCGCCGCCGTAAGAATTGCCGAAATCTTGAGGAGCAGAATTATAAGCCTCAGCGTCGTCCATAAACAGACGTTCGGCAATATATCCGTAGTTTTGTTTAAGCGATATTCCCACACGCGAGCGCCATGGTTCATCGTACACAGGTTCTTCAAATACTTCGTAGCGGCTGGTAGCATAAGTGAAATTCGCACGCACCGAAGTCCAGAAATCCGGATTCCACGACTGCTGATAGTCTAAACTTATATCCACTCCTCTGCTCGAAGCCTCTCCCACATTTGCCCTGACGGTTACGCCTGAGGGC
This sequence comes from Tannerella sp., assembly GCA_031283785.1. Next base: position 6,179 of record JAITBC010000112.1, read on the forward strand.
AAACCCATGGTCGAAGGAATATATTCTCTTGACATCAGTATATTATTCCTGTATTCGGTGAAATATTCGGCGATAATGTTGACTTTGTTCCACAATCCCACTTCTACGGCATAATTCTGTTTGGTAGATGTTTCCCAGGTAATCTCGTCGCTGGCAAATCTCTGAATGCTTATTCCGGGTAATGAGACCAGAGCGTTCATCTTCGATCCGAAATAGGCGCTTTTGCTTGCATCGGACATGTTGAGTCGCGACAGATAGAAAAATCTGTCGTTATTGTCTCCAATCCGGTCGTTACCCACAATTCCGTAAGAATAGCGGAGTTTCAGATTGGAAACGGTTTTTTTGAGCGGTTTCCAGAAATCCTCGTTCGAAATCAGCCATCCCAAGCCTGCCGAAGGGAAAAAGCCGAAACGGTGATTTGCGGCAAATCTTTCCGAACCGTTGTATCCGAAATTAAATTCCGAAAAATAACGGTTGCCGTACGAATAGGTGAGCCGTCCCGACAGTCCTGAGTTACGCGATGGCAGCGATAACTGTATGCTTCCGGCATTGGCGTCAAGAGATTCTCTTGCGGTCAAAACAAACAGTCCGCCTACAGTGTGTTTGTTGGCAAAAGTACGGATGTAATTCAATACGGTTTCGGAATACAGAGTCGAATTTAGCGATTTCGGGCTTTCGTAAAGGTCGAGATATTCTGTGCCTGCTCCCGAGCCTGTGTCGGGAGTAGTACGTATCACTTTGTATGTTCCCGTAGATCTGTCATGAGATGCTACCTGATAGTAGAAAGGATTATATTTCCTGATTACCGAAAATGATCCCGTACGGGAAAGATTGAACAGAGATCTGATGCTTAATCCTTCGGTGATAAACTTCAAATCCTGTTTCAGTTCGAGTTGAGCCAGCATCTGCGACCTCGATTCGTTCATATAACCACGTACCATTTCTGCGTATGGATTGCGATAGTTATTGTCTTCATTGCCGAACATGATATGCTTGACATATTTGTGGTCTTCGTCAATGGGAAAATAAACGGGAAACTTAACAGGATTGGAACGCACCATCATATTGTATATTTCAGTGCCTACGGGAGTGGAATTGGTAGTGTTGGGGTCAGGCGGTCCGGTATAGTCGTCGAAGTTGCCGCTCAACCGTACAATCAGTTCCGTAGTTTTGGTAATGTCAATATTGACATTCGCTCTCAGTCCGTAACTTTTGAGGTTGATATTATTGTTGAAAGTGTTACGCTTGTCCACATTCAATATTCCGTTGTCCTTGCTGAACGAACCTGCCACATAATAGCGTGCTACGCCTCCTCCGCCCGTCACGCTCAGGTTCACCCTCTGGTTTATGGCATAATCCTTGAATAACAGGCTGTGCCAGTCGTTTGCAGGATATACCAAAGGGTTTCCGCCGGCGGCGGTATTGTCGATTTTCTCCTGTTTATACGGAAGGTCTTCCAGTGGATTACGTGTAAGAACAGCCTCGTTGGCAAGTTGCATGTAAGTAACGGGGTCGGCAAATTCGACATTGCGCGTAGGCATCGAGACAGAGTTTTCCAGACGCAGTGAAATCTTGGCAGGACCTACTGCTCCCTGTTTGGTTGTTACCAGAATGACACCGTTAGCTCCACGTGCTCCGTACAGGGCGGTTGCCGTGGCGTCTTTCATGACCGAGAAACTTTCGATGTCGTCGGGTTGCAGGCGCGCCAGATCGGTAGCGGTCAATTCAATTCCGTCAATCAATATCAAAGGATTGGTATTGTTTCCGAAAGTGGTAATACCGCGTACAAAAAAATCGGCATTGTCTCTGCCGGGTTCGCCGCTGCGCTGATAGGCAATGATTCCCGCCATACTTCCCGCCAGCGCCGTGGTCAGGTTACTGGAGGGTATTTTCAGTTCTGCCGGATT
>JAITBC010000167.1 GCA_031283785.1 Tannerella sp.
CCGTCCATCCAGTGATATTCGTCGGCAAAGCAGCCGCCGGGCCAGCGAAGATTCGGGATTTGAAGGTCTTTCAACGCCTGTACCACGTCGTTGCGGATGCCTCGAGTGTTGGGTATCGGCGAATCTTCGCCTACCCAGTAACCGCCGTAAATGCAGTGTCCGAGATGTTCGGAGAAATGTCCGTAAATGTGTTTACTGATAGTTTCTTTGCCCTGATCGGCATCGACAACTAATTTGTTTTGTGCTGATACCGATATACTGAAACCGAGTATCGCTAAAATCTGAAATAAAAATTTTCTATTCATCATGTTTGTAATTTAATTATTATTATTGTTATCTATCTTTCCTTCGTAATCATCAAAAAATACCTTCATCCTTCCCTCGCCTCGATTCGACCATGCGTAATAAGGAATTAACGTAAATTTCCCGTCATGGATAATGTTTACGCTGCCCAATAGTCCGGGTTGCCATGTTACGCTCAACGATTGCGGGTTTATCTGTTTGTCGAATGTTTCCGGAGTATCCGTTTCTTCCATGCAATATACCAGCGGACCGTATTCTACGGCAAACTTTCCGGCGTCGTCCTTCACTTCCGGACGGACTGCGACGGTGCGTGGCTGCATCGGGAAATCCAGTGTGATTTCGTCGCCGGATTTCCAAACGCGGGTGACGGTGTAATAGCCGTCGGCGGTGTTCGGCGTGTGCGAGGGTTGCGTTTGCCGGTTATCCGAATACGCATACAATCCACCCGGCGCCGGAATGTTTTGCGTCCACGAAGGGATACGGATTTTCAGGGTGAACGGTTGCGATTGTTGCGGCACATCAACAATGCGTATCGTTACATTCCCGTTCCACGGGTATTCCGTTTGTTGTTCAATCTCGACCGTTTCGTTTCTGACGTTGATTTCCGCCCTGTTCGACATAAACAGATTGACATATATCGTATCTTTTTGCACGGCGTAAATCAGGTTCGGGATAAACGGGATGAAGCGAATCAGGTTGGTCGGACAACAGGAACAGTCGAACCATGCCGCCCGCGTACATGAAGTTCCGTGATTGAAGTGATACTTGCCGTCGGATTCCAGTGGATTGGGGTAGAAAAATTCCGTTCCTTCGAGAGAGATTCCGGCAATCACACCGTTGTAGAGCATCCGTTCGAGGACGTCGAAATATTTTGCATCGCCGGTCAAACGGAATAGTCGCTCCACCCAGTACACACCGCCGATAGCGGCACAGGTTTCGCCGTAAGCCGTCAGGTTGGGCAGTTCGTAGTTGTCGCCGAAAGCTTCACCATCGTGCCGTGCGCCGAGGCCACCGGTGATGTACATTTTCTTACCGGTCATGTTATCCCAGAGTTTGTGCACGGCATTTAAATAAGATTTGTCGCCATACAGGGCGGCGATGTCAGTCATTCCGGCATACATATAGACGGCGCGGACAGCATGTCCTACCGCTTCGTCCTGTTCGACGACGGGCAAGTGGTCTTGACTGTATGCTCCACGTATTTTCCGGTGAAGTTTATCGCCTCTCTGGTCAAGAAATTTCTTGGACAAATGCAAATAATCCCTGTTTCCGGTAATCTGATAGAGTTTTATCAAACCGGTTTCGACAATCTGATGACCGGGGACTTCGTAATTCGCCGTATCGCCAAAGACTTTTACCAGCAGGTCAGCGTTTTTGAGCGCAATATCAAGGAAATTGCGCTTGCCGGTCGCCCAATGATGTGCCGAAGCCGCTTCAAACAGGTGTCCGCTGTTGTAGAGTTCGTGGCTCATGTCCAGACCATTCCAACGTTCGCCGTTGGTTTTTACCCAGTTGGCGGTCGGATGTTTGGGGTCAATCGTGCGCCAGGTAGTGAGATAGCCGTCCGGTTCCTGACCGTAAGCAATGACGGCAATGACGGAATCAAGGTAGTTGTCCAGAGCGGGGTTTGGCGCATTGATGAGTGAGTATGCCGCGCCTTCGATGGTTTTATACACGTCGGTATCATCGAAAGGCATAGCGCCGCGTGTCTTTCCCGCGCCGCCGCGGATGACTTTCCCTGCGGTCGTGAAATTCTCCAGACGTCCTTCCGATTCGCATTTGTCAAAGGCGTAACGAATGGTCTTTTCCTGTATGGTGTAGATTTTCGGTAGCCAGAAGTTGTCGGTTAATGTTACCCTGTTCAACTTCACTTGTTGAATCGGGTAATCCGGTTGTTTTTCACCGACCTGTTTATATGCAGACAAACAGGCTGCAAGACAAAAAACGATTAAACTGCTCATTATTAGTTGCTTATTTTTACCGTATTAAATGATTTTGCAGGAAGAGTAACCGTCAGGTATTTTTTATTAACTTTCAATGTAATTTCCTCCGGCTCTTCCATGTAATTTGCCAAAACAGCGATAATGCTATTTTCGGGCGTTTTAAATGCTAATATATTGTCATAAGATTCGTTTACTTGTTTTACCGGTAGCTTTACAGAGCCTTTTGGGACAAATGAACTTATATGTTTATATACATAATATTCCGGCGTATAAATCACTTCTTTTGTGCTGCTCAAAATACGAATCAGTGCGTTTTGCTTCCAGCACCATGCGCTTGCTCCGTCATCTTTGAGCACCATGTTCCAATTCATATAAGAGCTTACGCCGCCGTTAAAATATCGTTTCATCAGGTCGAAAGTATGCTCTGCATCTTTCCAGCTGAATTTTCCGTTGCCACATTCGCTTTCGGTTTGCATGAGCTTCGTTTCGGGATAGCGTTCATGTATTTTCGCCACAGCATCTCTCCCTTCCCACTGAAGACCTAATCCCTTGACGTATTTTGTGAAATTGGGATAGCTCATGATTGTTTCAAACACTTTCATATCACGCGTATTGAACGTACCTGCGTAAATTTCTACTTCGGGGTGCGTTTCGGCAAGTTTAGAGCCAAGGTATTCGGCATTGAAACGCCCGATACTGTGAGGCGACCAAGAACAGTTAGGCCAATCGGCAAAGGTAAACGCTTCGTTTTGGTACATGACTCGCGAGATAGCAATGCCTTCGGCTTTGTAAGCATCCAAATATTTAGAAAAATAGAGCGCATACGCCTGTAAATAACGCGAATCCTGAATCATTTGGTCTTGATAATTCGGCACTTCGCGGCTTTTCGGCAAATCGTTGCAATTGGTACTCTTGTTTGCATAATGATGGTTGATTTTAAACCACGTTGGAGCGCTCCAAGGCGAAGCCCAGATTTTTATGTTCGGATTGATTTTTAAAGCTGCCTTAATGTAAGGGATAATGGCTTCTTTATCGCGCTCAATACTGAAATATTTCAATTCAAAGTCGCCGTCCGTTTCATCGTAACTGTACCAGCCGCGCGAGTAGTCATTTGCGCCGATTGGCGTGCGGCAGAAGTTAAACTTTAGTCCGTCATTCGGATTAAACAAGTCGTTCAGAATCTTGTCGCGCATTTGTTCATCCACTAATTGCAGGGCATCCCAACTTAACTCGTTAAAACAACCCCCAAAACCTTCAATGTCTTGCTGGGGATTACTCAAATCAATTTCTACTACTGTTCCGGCAGGAGCCTTTGTTTTTGGCTGAATGTTTTTCTGTTGTTTCCACAAATCGTTTTCGATGGAAGAAACCCAGCTCGCTTTTTGGGCGTTACAGACAGAAAAAAATAGTAAAACCAACGCCGAAAATAAAATTGGACTTTTCATACGTAAATAAAATAAGTTTATAATATTATGTAAATCAATAGATTAAATATTTATAAAATAATAAAACACTAAAATAAAGACAAAACAAAAGAAAGCATTCATCGAAAAACAAATGCAGGGTTATTGATTTTAGTAGATAAAAAACAGCTAAGAAAATTAAATTTTCATACACGGGCTATAACGGCTTCAATCTGGGGTGCTTAGCTGTTGATACCAGTTTCATACTCGACTTTTTCCATTTGACAGGAAACTACCGGTAAAAAATCGGTCTTTGAATTGTGTAATCTGATATTAAATTGTTTTTCCTGTTTTATCCGGTGGATTGGCAGTTAAAACCACTTTATAACCTAATTTTTCCAACTCTTTTTTCAAATAAGCTTTCCGTTTGGAAGCCAGCCTGTTGTCCAAATAATCAGCGCCAAGTTCTTTATAAGCTACGTTTCCACGTCTTTCATACTAACGCCTTGCCCTTCACACAACTTATCTACCAGCTTAGTGCCAACGACCCCCTGTGTATCACTTAATACACTCGACAGTTTGACATTACAGTCTTCCAGTAAACACCTGTACTTTCCATCGCTACATGCGTCACTTCATTACTCAATAACCATTCTCTTAATTCTGTCAAAGAACTCGTGGTGGTGCCAAATTCGCGGGTCGCTTTTGTTAAACCCGTTCCTTCAATTGTCGCTACTACTGTCTGTTTATGGACATTCAGGCCGCACCCGCGCGACACGATTTCATATATATATCATTTATTATTTCTCAATTATTTTCACATCCCACGCTCCGAGCGTGATTTCATTTCCTGTTTTAGCGTCCGAAAACAACTCTGTTCCGTCTGAAAACGGATTGGGGACTGTTTTTTCTTCGTCGCTGAAATTGAAGATATAATGCAGCGTCTTTCCGAAATCGTTTTTCCCCGAACGAACAATTATCGGAAAAGCCAAATTATGGGTCGTCGTT
>JAITBC010000199.1 GCA_031283785.1 Tannerella sp.
CCAACGGCGTTTAACGGCGTCTATCCGCGACTGCAATAGTAGCAAAATAATAGCAAATACGCAAGAAAAACGCATAAAAAAAACGTCTGCTTTTTCGCAAACGCTTGATTTTCAAACTGTCGGGGTAGCGGGATTCGAACCCACGACCCCCTGCTCCCAAAGCAGGTGCGCTAACCGGACTGCGCTACACCCCGAAGGTATCCCTCTTTAATCGAATGTTTAACTTTTACATATAAACACTAATTCACAATAAGTTTTTTTATTGCGGCTGCAAAGATAAAAAATATAATTAAGAAGACAAACGATCAACAACAAATATTTTTGATCGCAATGTGATACGGCGTTCATCAAATACAAAAAAGGCATTTTCGACCGCTTAGCTGCCTTGATGCGGGGAGGGATACACCTTACTGGTATCGTGCGGGGAATTGCAAGCGTTATCAGAGCCCGTCACGGATGTAATTTCTAACCGTCGCCATTCAGGCATCATGCGGGCTGTATACGTATCGAACAAACGTTGTTTCAACAATCCTTTTCATGTTTTCGATTCTTATTTTCCAGCTGATCTTTAAGCGAACATCCGGTACAATTATCACACGGGGATGCCGGTTTTGTAAGATAACGCCATATCCTGTAACCGACGCTTCCTGCGACAATAACTGCAATTATCACTATTATTATTTTCTGCCACATTGCAAAATTCTCATATAATACAGTAAAATCACAATTCCGTTTAATCATTCCACGTTATCATACGAATCAGCTTTTTTACCTGATATACGTCGGAAAAAGCGGGGAACAGCCGCTCCCGGCGTTCTTCCGAAATATCCGGTGAAAAAGGTTTTTTCATGAGTTTGCGGCAGGTATCTATCATTTCATCGGGTGTTGCGGCAATATGGCAAAGTTCGTCAAGGCCGCTTCCGGCAAGCATCATTGGATTGACAACGACATGACGCCCGGCGAACAGGCTCATCAGCAGTTTCAGTTTCAATCCCGTATCCTGAAACGTCGCCAGCAGATTTATCTGGGCGGTATGTATCAGTTCGTTCATCCGTCCGGCGGAAGGATTGGCCTCCACCGTGATATGGTCATAACGCGATGCGGCTTTCAACAGCGCCTCCGAAGGATTCATTCCCGCTATGATACAACGGCAGGGCGCCATTTTGCAAAAAACGTTTTTAATGAGGAAAAGGGCGGCTTTCTCATTTTCCTTCACCGAAAGTTTGCCGTGATACAGCAGTATGTCCGACTGTCCCGGTGCGGAGGTAACTTCGTCGTTCCCGTGAAAGCTCGGCAGAAATTCTATCTTTTTATGCGGGAACGTTCTCCGCAAATAATCCGTATCTGTCCGCGAGACGGCAAGCATTAACGTTGCGCCGGCTACCTTCTTCTGGTATTTCTTAAACCTCAATGCCTCGATCAGGAAGAAACATTTTTTAATGATATTACGTTCCGCTTTCCCGATTTCGCGATAATAATCATGCTCGATATTACTCTCCCGAAAGATTTTAAAACGATGCTTCAGCCGCCGGTCATTTAAATAATAGCACGTATGAAGTCCTTCGAACAGAATCGGACAATCGTTTTCCAGCAGATTGCTTATCAGCCGCTCATCCTTGCGACTGTATACGTTGTACGGCAAACAGGTTATGTTCGCCAAAAGTCCCGTACGGCGGCGATAATAATACACTTTTTCGCACAATTCTTCCAGCCCGGCAGCCCGCGGCCGTTCGTACTCGAAACAGTGCAGTATAACCTTAATGCCGCAGTCATGCAGCGCTTTTATTTTATAATATATATCAATTATCCCGCCATAGTCGGGCGGCCACGGGATATTGATGGAAACGATGTGAAGTTTTTTATCCGTTGTTTTCATGATGCGTACCGGAATGTAACAGTTTATGTTTTAAATAAAAATATATTAATCCTTTCAGATGACGGTATGAGATCCGCGAAAATATCTTCCTGTTCGATATACGGTTGTAGTGATGAACGATATGATACGAAGGCAGGCAAACAATTTTGTAGCCTTTCCGGGATATCCTCAGGCAGAAATCCGCATCTTCAGGGCCATAAAATATCCTCTTGTCAAGATAACCGACTTCATCTAACGCCGTCCGGCGAAACAACTGGCACGCCCCGATCACGTATTCCGCTTCAAACGGTTCGCTGCCCGACAGTTTTTTATGATAAAACTGTGCTTCGTTCCGTTCCTTCAATTTTTCATGGAGACGCCTCAAGAACGCCGTTTCCCCGGTCATCCCCGACAGCAGGTTGCGGATTTTATATTCCGGATAAGGAAGGCGGCGGCAGCTATCCTGTATGTTCCCTTTTTCAGATTGCAGGCTACATGCGCAAAGTCCACATTCAGGATGACTTATTAGATAATCCATCATCCCGTCAATCGCATCCCTGTTAACAATCGTATCCACATCCAGTATCCAGATAAATTCACCTTTTGCCATTTTCATTCCGGCGTTACGTGCAAATGCTACGCCATAATTTTTTTCAAGTTGTATGAAATTAATTCGTATGCCATGCGGTTGCAGGATTTCATGCGTTTCATCCGAGACGCCATACAAAGACCCATACGACTGCAGCGTCATGCATGTTTCGTCGGTCGACCCGTTATCGACAACGATTACTTCTGCGGCAAGATGCCGGATCGACAGCAGGACCGAATCAAGACAGGGCGTCACATCCCGTTGAGAGTTCCACGTAATAATAACAACCGACAAACGATAATCCATCTTACTTATGAAATAATTTACGCCATACAGCTTTCAACGCTATTTTAAAATCCGCAAAAGATGCGAACCGTCCGATATTTTTTATGATAAAAGACGGACGCAAAAAGAATAACACATTGTTCCGGAACAGCATTTTTTCCATATCTTCGTTCGAAAGATTCGGATAATTCAATATGGAATGATGCTGCACGTCGGTAGGGATATAATCGCCCCCGACAATCCATCCGTTTTCACGCGCCAGGTCATAAAATTCGGTTCCGGGAAACGGGGCTACGATGTTAAACATTACCTGACTGACTTTCAGCAATCTGGCTTTACGCAACGTATCTTTTATCGTCTCTTTTGTTTCAATCGGACTTGTACCTATCAGGATATTCAGTTTGACGGGAACATCATATTTCCTGAGCCGTCCGATACTTTCAAGTATCTGTCCGGAAGTAATGCCTTTCTTTATATACCGCAAGATATCGTCATTAAAACTTTCCACTCCGAGGTCTACAAACTCACAACCCGAATCATGCAAAATCCGGGCGACATCTTCGGTTATCGCATCTACACGTGCCTGACAGCCCCAACTGAATCCGTATTTCTTCAGACATTCGCAAACAGGGCGCAGGCGTTTGGTAGCAGTAATAAAATTATCGTCTATAAAAGTAATTGCGCGATATCCTTGCGCCGCCAGCATGTCAAGCTCCTCGATAACATTTTCTACCGAACGATATGATACGGGCGGTTTCCTGCCGTTTTCCTTCTTAAATTCTATTTCCCGGGCGAAAGTAAGTGAACTCGGAACGCAATAAATACATTTATACGGACAATTACGACTTGTCAAAACCGTCGTATAAGGATGTTTTTTCAGTTTCGGATTCGTAAAAGGATACTTCTCGATAAAATGACGGGCGGGGAAGGGCAAACCGTCAAGGTCTTTTATCAGTTCCCGTGCGGGATTACGGCATACTTCCCCGTCTTTAAGAAAAGAGATGCCCTTTATCCCGTCAAGCGGGCAACCATCTTTATTTACGGAAATATTTCCAATCAATTCCTGCACGGTCAGCTCCGGTTCTCCGCGTACAACGACGACGCGTTCGTCCGTCAACAGTGTGCCCGTAAAGTAAGTAACACCCGGCCCCATCGCAACAATCCAGGTTTCGGGATGATATTCGCGTATATATCGTATCGTTTTCATGTCTGTTTCGAGTGACAGGTTCACGCACCATAGCATATAGCAATCGCTTTTATCACCGGCAAGAAACCGGATGAGATGTTTCTCATTTTTTCCTTCGAGGACAAAATCCCGATAACGCACATCATGTTCCTTTTCCAGAATAGCGACTACGATCAGTTCGTAAATGTTCGGCATCGGATAAACAAGCCGCGTACATCCCGCCGTTCGTTCAGCAGGAAGTTTGCCGTCAAGGGAAGGTGGCACTATAAAAGTTATTGTCATAATTGTAATTATAAATCTCCATTTAATAAAACTTAAATACCTCCGTTTTATTGCATCGAATGACATAGAAAGGCATCAAGGCAATCTTTTTTCACGTCACGTCCGGCGTCGATCGTCGTTTATCACCCGGTCAAATATTTTAACAAACTGTTTTGCCTGTTCTTCACGCGAGAATTTTCTTATTTCATTTTTATCGGAATTATCTTCACAGGGTTTACCTTCTATCCATCGCAGGTAATGTCCTTTAATGAAATCATATACTTCATCCGCATTATGAGCTGATAACCCGGAACGCGTGCGGTTTATGACATCTTCAAGGCATCCTTCGTCGCCACGGACACATAATATCGGTTTCTCAACGGCCAACGATTCGAAAAATTTTGTGGTCATAATGCCTTTAGGTCCGTCGGCGTCGGCCTTGTTAGTCAGCAGTAACAGTATAGAACTCTCATTCAGGATATCGGGTATTTTTGCAGCCGGAACATATTCGAAATACTCCATATAGTCCTCAATACCATCATATTTTCCTGCGGCGTCGACAATGAGCGCTCTCGATTTATCATCTACAAACCAACGTATCTGAAATCTATCGGGAGTAATCACTTTTTCTTTAACCAGTTTTTCTGCGGCTTGAAATAATAAATCAGGATTGCGCAAGGCAGGACTAATCAGGCGACCGGTATATGTAATAAAAAATTTATCTGTCATTTTATCGGAAGGATAAAATATCTCAGGGTCGTAGCCATTATAAATCAATTGAGTATTAACATTATAAGCCTTCAACACCGATACATGCCAGGGGGATACGGTCGTAACGCATACGGCATCGCGTAATATTTTATTTCTTACCGCCAGATTTCGTTTACGGAAACCGCAGGCAATGAGACGGCCAAGACCGAATATCTTCGGCAACTTACGTTCTATAAATTCGTTCCCCGCATACTGTTCAATTATATCCCGCAAATCAACAATCAGCGGCAATCCTGCCGTACAGGCCAGACGCCGGGCGGCAGGCAACGGGAAAGTACGATATGTACTGCATAAAATAATGTCAAATTGCTGTTTCTTCGAAATCATTAAAGCTTTGCGATACATCCGTTTATCTTTGTAACCAAACATTATATCACGCAAAAAAGTTACCGCCCATTCTACTTTTCCGGCAAATCCTTTCCGATTATAATAACGTATATACGACACTTCCGCGTTTCCTTTCAAGAACGAAAAAAAATCCTCATCAATAAATTCTGTTATTACCACAGGTTTCCATCCGTTTAGACGGAGATATTTGCATAAATATCCCATACGCGGGCCAAACGCCGGCGGAAATATGTCGCACAATATCAGAACTGATTTTTTATCCATTCTAAATTACTTTTTCAGCTAACAATTCTTTTTTTAATTATCTTCGTTCAGCAAATCAACATAATCCGGCTTCGAAACACCGTACGATTGCATTTATTATTTTTTCTGCGGCATGACCGTCCCCATATTCTTTTATTTCCGTTCGTTCCGGATTTTCGGCAAGACATTCGATTATCTTTTCCATATTGAATCCGGCTATCCGATTCCAGCCTGCCTCGACGGTTTCACTCCATTCCGTCTCGTTACGTAACGTTATACAAGGCGTACGATGAAAATAAGCTTCTTTTTGTATTCCTCCGGAATCGGTAAGTATCGTTTTCGCGTTTTTTTCAAGCATGATCATATCGGTATAACCGACCGGTTCAATCATTCGAAGCGCTTCGTTTGTTGCAATCGTTGTACGAAGGTTATAATTATCAACGTACACTTTCGTCCGCGGATGAAGCGGAAAGATAACCGGACAGTCGGAAGTTGCTATTTCCAGAAGCGCAAGAATTATCTGTATCAGCCGTTCGGGATTGTCCGTATTTTCAGCGCGATGAACGGTACACAACCGGAATTTCCCCGGTTGCAGAGCTAATGACGACAGTATTCCCGATTTTGTTTCCGCTATCTCTCCAAAAGTAAGGGCTGCGTCATACATGACATCTCCCGTATAAAACATTCCTTCTGTGATACCTTCCTTAACCAGGTTCTCAATCGCTTTGCGGGTCGGACAGAAAAGTAACGACGCGATATGATCCGTCAGGATACGGTTTATTTCTTCGGGCATATGTTTGTTAAAACTGCGTAATCCCGCCTCCACATGAAAAACCGGCATGTGCAATTGTGAAGCGGCCAAAGCGCCGGCCAGCGTTGACGTCGTGTCTCCATATACCAGGACGCCATCCGGACGGTATTCAAGCAACGCTTTTCCAATACCTGCCAGCATCTCCGCAAGCATCACATTTCGGTCTGCCGTACCTCCGCAATGCAGCTGACGATCCGGCTTTTTTATATCCAGTTCATCAAGGAAAATATTATTCATATTTTCATCATAATGTTGCCCCGTATGAAGAATATACTCCTCGATTTCAGGTTCTTTTCCAATATTATACTCTTTTATTGCCCGGCTTATCACAGCCGCCTTTATAAACTGCGGCCTTGCACCTATTACCGTCATTATTTTCATGTTATTTTTCATATTCGTTATTATTCGACAATCGATTTATCATTCCAACGTATTTATTAATTTTCCGTATAATCCGCGCAAATATCCATGTCGTTCGACGGCCGACGTATTATGCCACAACAGCATAAGTTCGCCGTTTACATCACGCACATGCCTGATCAGCTTCATACAGTACTCTTCAGCCCGGTCGCCGGTCAGATTCATATATTTTATCCCGTTTAACGTACAATCCATAACGGTCAGTGGATGAAGCATAAGATTGAATAACCGGCGTGTAACGGGATTGATATACCGCACCGGCATGGATGTACCCAAACGAAAGCCTGCGACATCGGCATAACCGATTGTATAATCGTCCGTAAAACCGGCTCTTTCGAGATATTCCATATCTTCCGGTTCGCGCGAAGCAAGAAAATGATGACGGTTATGCTTTATCTCCGTTTCGAACGCGTCTTCCAGGATTCTTTTTTCAGACATAATAAGGGAAGGATTTATTCCCGCCTGATAACTGCTGTGAAGTCCGATCGTCGCACCATATTGTTTACACAAGGAATACAACGATTGAATATCTTTTCCGCGCAAATTATAATGCGGCCTGTCTTGCCGGGCTGTTCCTCCCGCACGGAAAAAAAGCAAAGACTGACAACGACCGACGCCTGCGATGCGTTGCAGTTTCGTATCCTGCTCAAGCATCCAGGGGAAAGTATAATACGGATCCTGTTCCAAAGGCAAATATTTCTCACGAATAACGGTAACGGGATTTCGTCCCGACAACATTTTACGTGCGACATTCCGCCATGTACGTCCGCTGAACGGGGTATCTACATCATGAGTAAGATTTATCTTCCTTATAAACGGGGAAAAACTATTAACATTCACGCCATTATCATTCAACCACTTACGCAAAAGTTTCCCATATTCGTCAACCACGGGCCGATCAATAAATCCCGCACGCTGCGGCAATGATTCGCAACCGGGAAAGCGTCCGTGTTCATCACGTATATCACGATGCAATATCTCCTCATAACGGCTTACTAAAAAATATGCGCTTGCGACAATATCCGCATGAACGACGATGGTATCTCCTATCCGTTCCATATCCGGCGTACCGAACAAAAAAGGAACTTTTCCAATGCGTTTAAGAGGAACAGCAGGTCTCGTCGTAACGGTCCCGTACGTCCCTTCATCGAAAAAGCTCGACGGGACGATCACAACCTTATAATCGGGAAACAAAGACACGTCGGATGTATACCCGACAAAACGGCTCACATCATCCGCAAGATGTTCGCCAACCAGAAAGCGAAGTATATACCGTATCACATCCGTCATCTTCCGTTTATTAAAAATCCATTTCCAGTTTAATACAAATTCTGTCGATGAGGCTTAATTTTCCGCGTGTAATCGTGAAATAAGGCGTCTGTACGGCTCCGAACTCACGAAAGAAACGTTCGACGCCCGGTATCATCGACCCTTCAAAGTCAAATACATCCGTATACTGCGAGACATACCTTACCGCCTCCCATAACACAAGGGAATGTGCCCCGGAAGAACGCAAGACCGGGTCTCCGCCTCCCGCTATATAGTATGCGGAACTATTCTGCCATACGATAAACGCTACGGCGTGAAGATTGCCGTCCCTGTCGTATCCGCCGAAAATATCGCCCTGTCCGCGTTTGCGGGCGGCATCAATAAGCCGTCTCAGCGTAGCCGGGCTTTGGGTATTCTTTTTATTCTGTCGCCGGAAAGTCAGCGATTGTATCCTTAGGAAATCCTCTTCCGAAATGCCACGCCGCACCACGATGGACTGTTCCATCGCTTTTTTAATGTTGCGCCTTGCCTGTTCGCTCATATTCGCCAGCATTTTACCGGCATCTTTCAGCCCATTCAAAACATACGAATAACGGGTAGTCTGCGAATATCCTTCCCAGTAAAACGGAAGCCAATCGGTAAATTCATAGCTGAAATTCTGGAGGAACCTGCGGTATTTCCTCAGTTGTCCGATAAAATGTTTACATACTTCCTGCCGATATCCGAGCAGGGAGGAATATTTCGTATCCGCAGCCTCTCCGGCAAACCATATCCCCATCGTCTGCGTATAATAAGGCATGACAATAATACGCCGACATGGTATGTACAACGGCATAGCCGCATATACCATGCCTTTTTTTTCCAGCGTCAGCGCATCCCATTTTTCACCGCATACGGCATCAAGCCACCAGTCCCGGGAAAAAACAGGTATGCTGTCTTCTTTTGCACATAACTGCCTGTATACGTCTTTTGACATTAATTTATCCGTTTCTTACGGAATAAACGATTCAGGTATACCTTTTATTTTTTCAACGCTTTAAAAATTAATCTTTCAAGTTCTTCGGCCAGCTCGGGATTATCCTCAACGCATTTCTTCGCCGCATCGCGTCCCTGTCCGAGTTTCGTCTCATTATAACTGAACCATGCTCCGCTTTTCTTCACTATATTAAGTTCCACGCCGAGGTCTATTATTTCGCCGGAATGGGAGATTCCTCCGCCGAACATAATATCAAATTCCGCTTTACGGAACGGAGGCGCAACTTTATTCTTAACGATTTTCACACGCACCTGATTCCCGATCACCTCGTCGCCGTCTTTAAGTGAAGTAATACGACGGATATCAATCCGCACGGAGGCATAAAATTTCAGAGCGTTACCGCCAGTCGTCGTTTCGGGATTACCGAACATAACGCCTATTTTGTCCCTTAACTGATTGATAAATATACAGGTTGTCTTCGTCTTACTGATAGCAGCCGTCAGTTTACGCAGGGCTTGCGACATCAGCCGCGCCTGCAAGCCCATCTTACTGTCGCCCATATCTCCTTCTATTTCCGCTTTTGGCGTCAGCGCTGCTACCGAATCTATCACTATGATATCTATAGCCGACGAACGAATAAGCTGTTCAGCTATCTCAAGCGCCTGTTCGCCATTGTCGGGTTGCGAAATCCACAAATTGTCGACATCAACGCCAAGCTTCGCGGCATAGAAACGGTCAAACGCATGTTCGGCATCAATAAAAGCAGCTGTACCGCCCGCTTTTTGCGACTCGGCAATAGCGTGGATAGCGAGTGTCGTCTTCCCTGACGATTCAGGACCGTAAATCTCAATTACACGTCCACGAGGATAGCCACCCACACCAAGAGCCGCATTAAGTCCAATCGAACCCGAAGAAATGACTTCTATATTTTCGATTTTCTCATCGCCGAGCTTCATAATCGAACCTTTGCCATAGCTCTTTTCAATCTTATCCATTGCTGCACGTAATGCCTTCAATTTATCGGCATTAACGCCGCCTTTTTCATTCACTTCTTCCCCCTGATTTTTTTTTTCTTCTTTTTCTTTAGTCATAATCTTTACTGTTAATATAGTTATTATTTTGATAAAACGACAACATCCTGGAAACTGACATAATTATCATTACCCGACCATTGTCCGTAACAAACCATCTCCTTTTGCAGTTCATATTTATCATATAACTTCTGCAAAAAGTCCTCTCTATATGCGATGTTAGCTTCTTTAACACTCTTATCCATCAAAAGATAATCTCCATAAGAATATTTAAAAACAAAAGAGGTTCTTCCATTCCTCATTTTTTCAAGGACATCATCATTGACTAAAAAGAATGTAACAAGGCACTTCCCACCCGGACGCATGACACGCGAGATATGCTTTAAATAATTATTCACATCATCAGGCATCATATGAGTAAAAACAGAAGTGAGAACTATGCAGTCAAAAGAATCATCTTTGTATGGGAAAATAAAATTCCGCGCCTCCGTTTCCGATTCATCATTATAAAGATCATTTTTTAGATCGACATGCAGAAACCGGAAATTCGGATATTCAGGAGCAATATGACTGTTACACCAATCGATTCCCTTTTTTACAATATCAAATCCGTCATAAGAACCTCTTTCGTTTAAAAATCCCGTTAACGGAACAGCAAGCCTCCCGATACCACAACCAACATCAAGCAGCGCCTTTTCCGGCGATAATCCGGCATATTTTATGAGCATATCAAGAATATGCCTGCCCTGTTTCCGAAAATCTCCCGCCCCGACATAAATCATTCCTTTTGGCGGAGTCATACCGTCGCGTTTACCGGCAATACTGTTCCGGCAATCAGAAGGGAAATACCATATACGCCGCATAACCAAACGCATTGAGGACGATAATGAATAATATAATTTCCGCAGCAACGACATATCTTCTTATGAATTATCCGGAATTTGTTTATGAATTATCCAGAATTTGTGCGGCATGGTCTTTCGTCCTGACTTTTTCAATGACCTTCTCGACAATGCCATTTTCGTCAATAAGGAAAGTCTGCCGCAATGTTCCCATATACTTCCGCCCGTACAAGCTCTTTTCCGCCCACACGCCGAACAGTTCCTGCAGTTTATTATCCGTATCGGCAATCAGGCGAAACGGCAATGCATATTTTTCAACAAAGCCCCTGTGCGATTCCGCCGTGTCCCTGCTTACGCCGATAATTTCATATCCCGCGTCGCGCAAGTCGCGATAACCGTCACGAAGGCTGCATGCCTCAGCCGTACAGCCGCTTGTATTGTCCTTAGGATAAAAATACAATGCGATCTTCCTCCCTTTATAATCGCTACGTCTTACCTCTTTATTATCCTGATCAAAACCCAATAAATCAGGCGTTTTATCCCCTGTTTCCATAACTGAATTATTTAGTTGTTAATTCTCAATTCTCAATTCTCAATTCTCAATTTCCTCATACCTCCAGTTCGCCGTCAATCACTTCGAACCATGGTAAACCCTGTTCGTTCAGTTCTTTCATAAACGGATCCGGATCAAATTCTTCGACATTCATGACGCCCGGTTTTTTCCATATCCCGTTTAAGAGCAGTTTCGCGCCAATCATTGCCGGGACGCCGGTCGTATAGCTTACCCCCTGCGCTCCCGTTTCTTTATACGCTTCCTGATGGCTACAATTATTATATATGTAATATGTATGTTCCATGCCATTTTTTATTCCGCGTATCCGGCAGCCTATCGACGTTTCGCCCGTATAATTCTCTCCCAGTTCGCCCGGATCGGGAAGAATGGCTTTCAAGAATTGAAGCGGGACAATTTCAATACCTTTATACATCACAGGTTTGATGCTTGTTATGCCGATATTTTGCATCACGCGGAGATGTGTAAGATATTCTTGACCGAATGTCATCCAGAAACACGCACGTTTGATTGTGGGGAAATTTTTCACAATACTCTCCAGTTCTTCATGATACATAAGATAAGATTCCCGCACTCCGACAGCGGGGTAGGTCAGCGGCTTGTGAACAGACAACGGTTCCGTTTCCAGCCAGTTGCCATTTTCGTAATATTTCCCTTTCTGCGTGATCTCGCGAATATTTATTTCGGGATTAAAATTGGTCGCAAAGGCTTTATGATGATCTCCACCGTTACAATCAACAATATCCAGGCAGTGTATTTCATCAAAATGATATTTCGCCGCATAAGCCGTAAAAACGCCAGTCACGCCCGGATCAAACCCGCATCCCAGTATAGCCGTCAAGCCGGCTTCTTCAAATTTACCTTTATATGCCCATTGCCGGCTATATTCATACCTGGCTTCGTCAGGCGACTCATAATTAGCCGTATCCAGATAGCTTACGCCATACGACAGACATGCGTCCATAACGGACAAATCCTGATACGGCAAAGCCAGATTCACAACAAGGTCGGGCTTAAACGATTCGAACAGTTCAATCAATTCCCCGACATTATCGGCATCCACCCGGGCAGTTTGCACCTTCATATTCTTAATATCGGCAGCAATCTTATCACACTTGCTTTTTGTGCGGCTTGCCAGCATGATATCGGTAAAAACATCGACATTAACAGCCATTTTTTTTACGGCCACAGTGCTTACTCCCCCGGCTCCGATTACTAATACTCTATTCATAATACTACAAATAATAATTATTCAATGTTTAATTAAACAGACTAATTGACAAAAGTACGGATTATTTTCCGATATACAACATTATTGTTAATAAGTTTTTTTGAAACATATCATTAAATCCTTACCTTTCCCCTGTAAAAAACTTTTTTCATCCGCACGCGCTTGGAAATTGCCGGATTTTCATGTAATTTTGCGGCCGTTTACAAAATATCAGGTTTTAAAAGGATATAAATTATGGAATGGATTAACGAACTGATATTCGGCACGAATATAGGACATTCGATACTGTTGCTCTCGGTTGTCATTGCAGCAGGCATCACATTGGGGAAAATAAAAATCGGCGGCATCTCATTAGGTATAACATTTGTGTTATTTGTCGGAATTACAATCGGCCATTTCGGGCTGGAAATACACCCTGAAATTTTACATTTTTTTAAGGAATTTGGACTCATATTATTTGTTTATTCCGTCGGAATGCAGGTCGGACCCGGATTTTTCTCTTCATTCAAAAAGGGAGGAGTAACGCTCAACATGTTAGCGACAGGGTCAGTGCTGGCAGGCGTTACAACGATGCTGATCATACATTTTATAACAGGTATCCCGATGCCTACGATGGTGGGGATATTATCGGGGGCAGTAACCAACACGCCGGGACTTGGCGCCGCCCAGCAGACTTATAACGATGTGACGGGCATCTCCGAGCCGGGTATCGCATTAGGATATGCCGTCGCATATCCGCTTGGGGTCGTTGGCATTATACTGTCAATCATCGCCATACGCCGGTTTTTCCGTATCGACTTCGCTAAAGAAACGGAAGATATGGAAAAAAAGAATGAAGACCATACGCATGGCGCAATAGCGGTGTCTTTACAGGTGAAAAATCCTGCCATATTCGGTAAAAAGATAAGCGAATTATCGGCAATTCTGGAACATCGCGAATTTGTCATATCACGCATCCTTTATGCAAGCGACAACAGGATAAGTTTGGTTGATGCCGACACGGTATTTCACGAAAACGATAAAATATTTGTCGTGACGACGGAGCATGACCTGAACACGGTTCGCACGTTCGTCGGAGAAGAGATCCGGATGGAACGCAAACAATGGATTCGTGCTGAAAGCCAGTTTATTAACCGACGCATAATTGTCACAAAATCCGAAATCAACGGGAAACATCTCGGAGAACTCAAGTTACGCAAGATATACGGTATAAACATAACAAGGATAAACCGTGCGGGCGTCGATCTGGTTGCCACGCCGGGGCTTATGTTACAGTTAGGCGACCGTGTCAACGTTGTCGGCACGGAAAAAGCTATTGCCTCCGTCGAAGAAGTGTTGGGCAATTCGATGAAACGCCTTAACGAACCTAATCTCATCCCCATATTTCTTGGAATAGCGCTCGGAATCATAGCCGGAAGCATCCCCATCACCTTTCCCGGCATACCGCAACCCGTCAAACTCGGGCTTGCAGGAGGCCCGTTAATCGTCGCTATCCTTATCAGCCGCTTCGGTTACAAATATAAATTAGTGACTTACACCACCATGAGCGCCAACCTGATGCTTCGTGAAATAGGCATAACGATATTTCTCGCCTGCGTAGGATTGGACGCCGGAGGAGAGTTCATCGAAACGATTGTAACCGGAGGAGGATATGCATGGATAGGATACGGTTTTATTATAACCATAGTGCCGTTACTTTTGACAGGCTTCATAGCGAGGAAATTCTGCCGGCTGAATTATTACACCATAATGGGCCTTCTTGCCGGAAGCACAACGGACCCTCCCGCTCTTGCATATTCCAATACGACGGCCGGAAACGATATGCCGGCCGTAAGCTATGCCACCGTCTATCCGTTGACAATGTTTCTGCGTGTCCTCACCGCCCAACTGCTCATCTTAATGTTTTTATAACCTTCGCGAAGATATCATTTTGTATCATCTTACTGCGAGATAATTATGAATTGCAGAAACAACAACCTAATGTTACAGGCAAAAGTAAATTAAGGTCAGGTATCATAAATTCCGGATGATACCACTGAATATGATACTACCCGTACTTTTCTCTTTAATAAAATAGACAAACGGGCGATTGAACTCCAACACCGAAATTACCATCGAACCGACAGTTCCGGTAACGGTTGCCGCTGCCGCCTCCGTGCCGGCTTCCGCCACCTCTATTGCCGTCTTTTGCAGCACATAAGATACAAAGACAGGCGCCGGCGACAGCAGTGGAAACTCCGCCTTTTTGTTGTCGAACATCGACATCATTCCCAACGCTTCCAGATCTTCGTTCAACTTACGGGAATAATCCACCTTGAAACGGGGTAAAGTAACATCCACCGCCTGCACAT
>JAITBC010000084.1 GCA_031283785.1 Tannerella sp.
GTATATAAGTATCGTAACGTATGCGCCCGCATACTGAATGCATTGTCGAGAACCGCCGTACCTTCCGGAACTACATTCAGGTAATCGGAGCAGGATATGCACCACAGTCCCAAGACAGAGAGCAAAAGCTCCAAAAAAAGCATTTTTTTAATAGAACTTGTTTTTATTGTCTTTTTCATATACATTTATTTAAACGAAAAATTTAATCCTACATTCACAACCCGCTGTATCGGATAACCCAGTCCGTTGCCGGCCATTTCCACATCCCAGAGTTTGAAACGACTGAAAAGAAACAGATTCGTACCGCTTACATAAACACGCAGGTTCCCGATATGCAATTTATCTAATCCTTTCCCATGGAAAGTATAACCCAGCTCGGCCTGTTTAAGTCGCAGGAAGGCGCCGTCGCGCATGAACCATGTGTTCAGACTGCCGACATTGTTGGTGTTCCTGTCGTAACTCAAGCGCGGCCATGTAGCATAGATATTGGTGTTAGATTCCGACCAGTGATCATCGGCATATACTTTTAGCATCTGGGTATTATCGACAAATGGCGAAGTATATGCGCCGTCAATCCAGAAAGATTCATTGGCAAGTCCCTGAAAAAAGAACGAGAAGTCTATGCCTTTGTATCCTATCGACGGTCCGAATCCGTAAACAATTTCGGGAGTAGTAGGCAAGCCGATCGGCACGGCGTCGGCAATCGTAATGCGCCCGTCGCGGTTCACATCGGTATATTTTATATCGCCGCCTTTGTAATCATACGACGAAATTTCCTGCCGTGGTGAACTGAGCGTTTCGGCGTCGTCAACAAACAGACGTTCGGCAATGTATCCCCACTGCTGACTTAAACTTTTACCCACCCGCGAACGCCACGGCTCATCGTAAACCGGCTCGTCGTAAATATCATACCGGCTGACGGCATACGTGAAATTCGCGCGCATCGAAGTCCAGAAATCTTTCGACCATGATTTTTGATATTCCAGACTGATGTCCGTGCCGTGTCCCATCGCTGCGCCGACATTGGCCTGAACGGCATACGTAAGTCCCATTGTCTGCGGGATATAACTCCGGCCCATCAGGATATTGGTGCGGTTTTCACGGAAATATTCCGCTATAAGCGTCAAGTTGTTCCACAACCCCAATTCTACCGCATAATTCGCTTTTTTGGAAACTTCCCATCCGATGTCGGGATTGGCGTCTCGCAGCACGGATATTCCTGTCAGCGTACTGCCTCTTCGTTTTCCGAAAGTCATGGCTCTGCCGGCATCATCCATGTTCACTTCCGAGAGGTAGTAAAAACGGTCGTTATCCGATCCTATCTGGTCATTACCGACAAGGCCGTAAGAATAACGCAATTTGAGCAGGTTAACCGTATTCGCCAGAGGCTCCCAGAATTTCTCGTTGGCAATGTTCCATGCTGCTCCCACCGAAGGGAAGAATCCCCAGCGGTGATTGGCGGCAAAACGTTCCGAACCGTTGTAACCGAAGTTAAATTCAAGAAAATAACGGTTGGAAAAGCCGTATGTAAAACGTCCTGATACCCCAAGGTTTCTGTGCGGGAGCGACAGCTGCAACGACCCTGTATTGGCGTAAAGCGCTTCGCGAAGAATCGTAACCAGCAAACCGCTGACACTATGATCGCCGAAAATGCGACTGTAATTTGCCATTGCTTCTACATATAACGTAGAATTGGTTTCCTTATCGCCTTTCCCCATAGTCGAGCCAGTCGGTACCGGTATTCGTATTGTTAATCATGTATTCTCCGGTTATGGGGTTGACGCCCCTCACTTCATACCAGTAGGGCGTATAGGAGCGGTTTACCGAAAATTGCGACAAACGCGAAAGATTCATCATAGCCCTTACGGAAAGCCCTTCGGTAAGAAAGTCGAGCTCCTGTTTCGCTTCAACTTGGGCAAGCAGTTGCGAACGTGTTTTCTCCTTATAACCCCTGACCGACTCGGCGTATGGATTATAATACTGATTATCTTTGTTCCCGAACATGATGTGTCGAATTTCGGAATAAGAACCGGTAGCCGGATAATAGGCGGGAAAGAGGACGGTATTCGATTTGATGATATTCATGAACAAATCCGTTCCGCTGGTCAGCGGGCCGCTGTAATCGTCGAAAAGACCGCTCAGACGAACGTTCACCATAGTAGTCGGGGTTACCTGCAACTCAATATTCGAACGCAGGGAATACGAATTATTGTTGATATTGTTGTTGAAATTGTTGCGTTTATCCACTTTCATGATGCCGTTATCATGATTGAGGGCGCCTGCAATATAATAACGATGCGCTTTTCCGCCGCCACTCAGTTGTATGTTGTAACGTGAAGACGTCGTATTGTCGCGTATCAGCATATCCATCCAATCCACAGCCGGATAGCGCAACGGGTCGGTTCCGTTGATCGTATTGTCGATTTTTTCCTCCGTGAAAGGAGCATACCCCATTGGGTTGCGCGTCAGTACGGCTTCGTTGGCAAGCTTCATCCACGTAACGGGACCGGCAAGCTCCACTTTGTCGGTAGATGCGGAAAACGACTGTTCGACACGGAAAGATACCTTGGGCGGGCCCTCTTCCCCCTGTTTCGTAGTGATAAGAATGACACCATTGGCGCCTCGCGCTCCGTAAAGCGCCGTTGCGGTCGCGTCTTTCATCACCGAAAAGCTGGCAATATCATCGGGCTGCAGACGCGCCAGGTCGGTTTTCGTAAGTTCGATGTTGTCAATCAGAATCAACGGATTACGGTTTACGCCGAACGTGGTGATTCCGCGAACGTAGAAATCCGCATCGTCGGCGCCCGGCTCGCCCGAACGCTGATAGGCTATCACGCCTGCCATCTGTCCGGCAAAAGCGGTGGTCAAATTACTGGAAGGAACTTTCAGGTTCTTAGGCGCTATGGTTGTAACGGAGCCGATGACGCTCTCCTTCTTTTGCTTTCCGAAAGCTACAATGGTTACTTCTTCCAACTCATTTTCCTTGAGTTTTAATTGGATATCAAACTTTCGTTTATCACCGACGGCGACCTTATATTCGTTATAGCCAAGATAAGAAATCAACAATACGTCGGTCGGACGAACTTCAATGGAAAATTTTCCGTCCAAATCCGTCATTACGCCGCGAGGACTGTCTTTGATACTGACAGTCGCCCCCGGCAGCGGATCGCCGTTCTCGTCGGCAACAATTCCGGTCACACGAATATCTCCCGATTGGCGGACATCGGTGGAGGGCAACTGTTCATCCTTTTTCTTTTTCTTTTCCGTTTCCGTTTCCGTTTCCTGATAAACAATAATCTGCTCTTCAATAACACGGTAGGATAAATTGTTGCCGGTTAATACCCTGTCAAGTATTACCCCCAGCTCTTCTCCTTCTTCCGCTTTGACATTTATTTTTTTATCAAGCGCTTGCCTGATTACCGGATTGTCGGAAAATACAAATACATAATCACTGTTATTTTCAATATACGTGATTATTTCGTTGATCGTTGCGTCTGTCATGTTGAAAGAGAACTTTGCCCGTTGCGAAAAAATATGTTCGGCAAATAACGAATATGTACTGAAAAGTAACATGAAGACGAAAAATTTCATTTTTCTCATTAGATTTCTTTGATTTTTCATAGGCATCTTTTTATGTTAATAATGTTGATATTTTATATAGATTTTATTGTTTTCCCGTATGTATTTTGTTGAAGAAAGTAATGAGATGGTTTCCATGACATCGTCAAGATTCGGGGACAGGCGGATTTTTCCGGTACAGGTAATATCCTGCAGATTAATATTTTCACTGATATCAAAAGACAAATTATAGTATTGTTCCAAATATTTCAATACTTGGGAAACAGGCGTTTGATCCAGAATCAGATAGCCTTCTTTCCAGCTTGTGTATTTCCTTACGTCAACGGTTCCCTTATTCAGGCGGTTGTTGCGAAGCGAGACCATTTCATTTGGATTCATGATGGTTTCTTCTCCGGAAAGAATGGTTTTCACGCCTACTTTACCCTCTACGAGTACGACGAAAGGATTACTCCGTTCGGCGTACGTAGAGACATTAAATGCTGTTCCGTAAACAGTTATCTCCATATCCGGCGTATGAACGACGAAAGGCTTTTTATCTTTGGACACTTCAAGAAAAATTTCTCCCGCAAGTTTTATTGCCCTCGTTTTACCGGTAAATTTGCCCGGAAATTCCAATACCGAACCTGAATTAACCCACACTTTTGTGCCGTCCGACAATTCGAGTTCGGAATGTTTTCCGTAAGGGACAATGATTTTATGCATGGATTCTTTTTCCGTTGCGACTGTTTTTTCTTCTTTGCCTGTATTATCTTTAATTGTTACCGTACCGTTTTTGTCTATTTGGATATTGATATCGTTGGAAAAAGAAGCTGTTTCGGATTTTGTAATCAATTTAATATCCTGTTCTTCCAGATTCTTTCCCACAATAACATGTTCGCTCGCCGCCGGCAGTTTGTCTTCCTGCTTAGAGATGAGCAGATAGGCTGAAAGTCCTATTATCAGGACGAAACATGCCGCCGCTGCGTATTGAATCCGCTGCAAATAGCGCTTTTTCCCGTTTCTTTTCAACTCCGCAGTCTCCCGGATTCTTCGCCATAATCGCTTTACATCCGTGTCCGGCAAACGTTCCCTGTTCAGGCGTATCTTTGAAAATTCTTCAATAGCCTTTTCCATTTCCACTTTCAATTCCGGGTTACCGCAGGTAGATGAATCCTCGAAACTTTCCGGTTTTTCACCTCCGGTAAGCCTCCAGCGTATAAAATCATTGTCCGTCAAAAAATCTTTATATGTTCGTCTTTTCATCATCTGTTGTCCTTTTTATGTTATAGGCAACAGAATGACAATTTTATTCCCTCTTTTTGAAAAAAATTAAATTGTTTTACTCATGAGGTAGAATAAAATAACGATCTCGCCTGTTTCACGAAGTTTTGCAATCGCCTTGTGCACAAGTTTTCGGCAGGCCGGAACTGTGATATTCATTATTTCGGCTATCTGTTCATATTCAAGTTCCTGCATGTACCTGAGATAGATGACTTCCCGCTGTCGGTCGGTCAGGATGTTAAGCAGTTTTTTTACTTTTCGCTTGATTTTTTCATCTTCTTCCTCTTGAATCATTATATCTTCGACCGTCACATCAATCGTAAATGAAAATTCATTTGTCATATTTTCATTGTCGGGAAGTCCAATCGTTTGAGGCGATTGTTTGATGATGTTTAAAAGTCTGTTTTTAAGAGCGCGAAAAAGATAAATACGAATATTCATAATATCCGGTAAATGATTTTCATGAACTATAATATAAACAAAGATGTCATGAATCGCATCCATCGCAGTTTCCTTGCTAAAACCAAGATGCCGCGCATACGAATACAGATCATGT
>JAITBC010000307.1 GCA_031283785.1 Tannerella sp.
CCGGTTTCAACTTCCACCAAAGCAGCTTTCACCGAAGAACTGCCTATATCATATCCTAATACATACATAATTTATTTTCTTTAATGGTCGTTTATACCTTCGTTTTACAAATCATTTACCGTGCCTTTTCACATCTATCGAAAAAACCATATTTTCTTCATGTATTATTTACAATAATGTAAATTATTAATTCCTTATTTACAAATAAATAGATATAATATTTTAAATCTATAATGATAAAAAAATAAATGCTTATTGTTATAAGTACATATTATTTTTGCGTTTGCAAACGTAGATATTTTATTTCAAATAAAAAAATAAATAAAACAAAAAGATAAAAAGGCAGATTCAAGTAACAAATGCAACTGCACTAAAGAAAATATTCTCAGGCGCATCAAAGTTAAGTTTTTTCTTGGTCTTCGATTGATTTTATGTTGAACATTTTTGATAAAGTCGTCATCGCAATTTGCAAATGGCTGTTTTTCAGGTATGTACTGTCGTATCAATCCGATGGTTAATACTCTCATCACTTGTTGGTTTGTTTGAAAGTGACCAATTCATTACAATTTCATCAAATAATGAAGTGTTTGGATTATACACCCTCGATCAGTACACTATATGACGTATAAATCTTATTGAAATCATAAATAAATTTTTAACATTAAAATGATATCAAAATCTCATTTTTAATAGCATTACGATTCATATATAAAAAATATACAATCTATATGATATTTCGAGCAGTTCGTTGAAAAAATTATTTTCTCGATGATTTACGCCATACCTTTGTTCCGTTGTAATGAAAACAACATAAACAAATATTACATAATACATAAATTTATACAAAATGGTAATTAGCGTATTAAAAGAAACAAAATCCGCAGAAAAGCGGGTAGCGATGACTCCCGCAGGAGTTGATATTTTAGTCAGACATGGCCACAAAGTGTTGATTGAAACAGGTGCCGGCGAAGGTAGCGGGTTTCCGGACGAAGCATACCGGCAAGCAGGAGCAGTATTGGTCGCCTTGCCTGAAGAACTTTTTGCAGCAGGCGAAATGGTGATGCATGTAAAAGAAATCCAACCTTCCGAATACAAACTCCTCCGCAAAGGGCAAATAGTGTTCACTTACTTGCACCTGGCCGCCGACCCCGAACAGGCTGCCGCCTTGCAAGCTTCTCAATGTGTAGCCATCGCTTATGAAACCGTTCAAACTGCTGACGGACGACTCCCCCTTTTACAACCAATGAGTGAAATTGCAGGCCGAATGTCGATACAGGAAGGCGCGCGTTTCCTGCAAATGCCGCAGGGCGGTAACGGCGTCCTGCTGGGAGGCGTACCGGGTGTAGCGCCGGGTAAGGTGCTTATAATAGGCGGTGGAATCGTCGGAACAAATGCCGCCAAAGTAGCCTGCGGCATGGGCGCCGATGTAACAATACTCGACATGGACATCCAACGCCTGCGTTATCTGGACGATGTGATGCCCGCCAACTGCAAAACACTCGTCAGCAATCCTTACACCTTGCTGGAGAAACTTAAAGAAGCCGACCTCGTGATCGGAGCCGTACTGCTTGCCGGAGCTAAAGCCCCCAAATTAGTTACCCGCGAAATGATCGCACAAATGAAAAAAGGCTCGGTAATGGTCGACGTCGCTATTGACCAGGGAGGATGCTTCGAGACATCCCACCCTACCACACATCAGAATCCTGTATTCACGATCGATGGCGTTATTCAGTATTGCGTCGCAAACATGCCCGGAGCCGTAGCCCGCACCTCTACTCTGGCTCTCACCAATGCTACTTTGCCTTACGCTTTGGCTATCGCAAACAAAGGCTGGAAGAAATCTACAGTCGACAACCCGGCTCTGGCCAAAGGCATCAATATATTGGATGGAGAAATCGTATCTCAACCGGTAAAAGAGGCATTGGCCGTAGCCTGAAAACTTTGAAAACAACACTTATATTAAACATTTAAATCATACAGCTATGTCAGTAAACATCATTTTGGAAGAAGAATTGGCGAAACTGAATTACAGTGAAGCCCCCTTGTTGAAAACCGTAGTACCGGGTCCGAAAACGCTCGAGTACTTACAGCGTTCGGATAAAACCGAATCCATGGCGCGTGGCGGCGGACGCCTGCCCTTTATTTACGAAGAAGCCCGGGGGTCGACCGTCAAAGATGTCGACGGCAACGTCCTTATCGACATTACGGCCGGCGTAGCCGTCAGTTCGGTTGGGCGCTGTCATCCACGGGTAATTGAAGCCATGCATGAGCAAATGTTCAAAATCATGCATGCCTCCGACCTGGGCAGCAAGCATCGTACCATCCTTGCCGAAAAAGTGGCCTCTATAATGCCTAATGGTCTGAAAAACAACTGTATCACCTATTTTACCCAAACCGGTAGCGGCGCTGTGGAAACCGCCATGGCATTTGCACGTAAAATTACCGGTCGATCGCAGTTTGTTGCTTTCCAGGGAGCTTATCACGGTATATGGACCAGTTCCGGAAGCCTTACTACCGGCAATCAATACCGCAAGGGAACGTTGAAAGTTCCCGGCATCATTCACTCTCTATTTCCATACTATTACCGTTTCCCGTTCAAAGTAAACAGCATGGAAGAGTGCGAAGATATGTGTGCCGATTACTTGGACACGCTGCTCAATACACCTTACACCGGCGCCGACGACGTAGCTGCCGTTATCCTCGAACCTATTCAGGGCGAAGGTGGATACATCCCACTCTCGCCACGATTCATTGAACGCGTGAAAGCTGCCTGCGAAAAAAACGGTTGCCTGTATATCGACGACGAAGTACAGGCCGGGGCCGGACGTTCAGGGAAAATGTGGGTACTCGAACATACCTCCGTCACTCCCGATATCATCACATGGGGTAAAGGTATGGGAAGCGACATGCCTATGGCCGGATGCAGCATCCGACGCGATCTGGCAAAATTCATCGAAGACGGAAGCCAACCCAATACTTTCGCCGCCAACGGCGTGGCAGCCGCAGCCTGTATGACCAACATCGACATCCTGACCGAAAACGACCGTGCTCTGCTCGACCGTGTGGCTACCGTCGGCGCCGAAACGCTCGATTACTTGACAAAAGCCCGGACCGCAACGCCCTTCATCGGCGAAGTACGTGGCAAAGGCTTCATGATAGGCATCGAACTCGTGGCCGACAAAACAACGAAACAGCCACTTGACGGTCAGACCGTCGGGCATCTGATCGGCATCATGCTCAACAAAGGCGTGATCATGGTACCCTGCGGCCGCTACGGCAATGTGTTCCGGTTCATGCCGCCGCTCACCATTACCAAAGAATTAATCAAAAAATCGTGCGATATCCTGATTGAATCGCTCAACGAAATAGCTTCTACATAAACAGTAAATCATGGTACAGCAAGAATTAAAAAAGAAATTAGGCTTCTGGTCATGCCTTTCCGTAGGGGTAGGGCTGGTAGTAGCGTCCAGCACACTCATCACGCTCGGACAAGGCGCCGGAATTGCCGGCGCCGGATTTATCATCGCCATGTTTTGTGCCTGGGTGCTCCAACATTTTTCAGCGCAATCGTATGCCGAACTTGCCTGCATGATGCCTTCGGCAGGTGGAATACGCTCCTACACGCGTGTCGCGATGGGGGCTTTGCCCGCGGTAGTGGCAACCATCAGTGGCTTTGTGATCCCCAACCTGCTGGCAGCTCCAACGGAACTGGCCGTGGCCAGTACTATGCTGAGCGAAAATTTCACGTCCATATTTCCACCCATCTTCTGGGGAGTCATGCTACTGGTTATCATCATGGCGACCAACATTATCGGCATCGACATCTTTGCCAAATTCCAGATAGTCTTCACCGTCACGATGATGGTGATCCTCACAGCGCTCGGCGTCATCGGCCTGATGGGGCTGGGACGGGTAGCGCCCACATTGCCGGAGATGCCTTTCAACCCGATGGGTTGGGATGTGTTGGGATTGACCGCCATGGCCGTCTGGCTCTATATCGGGATAGAATATGTCTGTCCGTTGGCCGAAGAAACCGTCAACCCCGGCAAGAATCTCCCACGTGCCATGATTATCGGCTTGCTGCTCATTTTCGGGGTGAACATAATCTACATGTTTGCTTCGTTGAAATATGTGCCGATGGGAGACCTGTTTTCGTCCAACACGCCCCATCTGCTGGTAGCGGAAGCCATACTGGGTAAAGAAGGTCTGCAGCTTTTCGCCATCGTATCTATCAGCGCGAGCCTGAGTACGCTGAATACTGTGATCGGCGTCGTGCCCCGCATCCTGTACGGGATGGGAATAAACCGTGAACTGCCGCGATTTTTCGGATACATACATAAAAACTTCCGGACGCCGGTATACGGCATACTGTTTATGTGCGCTGCAACAGCCCTGTTTTTTGTCGGAGGAGTAGCCGAAGCCGAAAATCTGATCATATTCATCATGGCTGCCTGTTGCTCATGGTTTCTGTGTTACATCATTGCTCATGTCAACGTAATTATCCTCCGAAAGCGCTATCCGGATGTAAAACGCCCTTACAGGACGACTTTTTACCCTG
This sequence comes from Tannerella sp., assembly GCA_031283785.1. The sequence continues at coordinate 4,559 of JAITBC010000307.1, forward strand.
TCCCGCAAATCGTCGGCATCATCGGCATGGTTTACTGCATACTTCACATTGCACCGTTGCCCGAACTGGCCGCACCTATATATAAAATAGCAGGAGCCATGTTACTTATGGCTGCCGCGTATGCCGTACTGTGGCTGAAATACGTCACCCGGACGAAACTCTTCAGCCCTTTGTCTATGGACGAAGCCCGGCAGGAATGGGATTTGGAAACTCGAATGGAAGACGTTGATATAGAACCGGCCGGCACGTATGAAGGCGCAGATGCCGATCTCGCCGGCTACCGCGTAAAAGCGGAATCGTTAAAAAAAGACAATCCTCATGCCTGAATTCGGACGACTATCGAAAACTGACAGCCGGACGGAGTGCATGAACGGCGTGTACAGTTACTTCATGCCATGCTGGGGATCATTTGGAGCAGACGGTTTTGCAAGGATTCCCGAAACGCTCAAGTCGCTGAAACCCGTACTCTCAAAAAAAGAAAGATTCCTGGGTGGCATGTACGACCTGAATCTTAAAGCGTACTGGGAAACGGACAGCGACGAGAGGTGGAATATCGGCCTCCGGCAGCCTCTCCGCCGGACTGCCCTTTTTGTGACAGCGAGTAAACAGCCGAACATCCTGTCGCTGACTTCGCTCTTGAACAGCAAACGGAAACTGGCCGAAGCGATCAACGGTTTAGACTTGCTAAACCTCACGATCCGTCAAGACGGCAACCACATCGAACTATGCTTCACTCCCTATGGCGGCGGCATCTGTTTCCTGATACTTCCGCCCGTCAGATACACTGTGCCTCTCCCGCCCGAACAACGCAACCGCATGGTCTGGACAATCGAGCAACTGGCAACGCTGATCTGTACGTCGGGCTACGTAAAGCTCGGATCGCACGCAACGATACCGGCGCATACAAATCTTATTTAATTTTTTATTTATTCCGTATGAAAACAAAAATTTTACTCTTCATCCAGGCAACATGTGCCTGCCTGACAAGCGCCCCGGCGCAAGTATCAACCGTAGTTGGAATTGATGCAAGTTCAGCCTATATCTTTCACGGCATGACTTACAACCGCGGATTCGTTCTCCAGCCTTATCTTAACATCACCGGAAAGCATTTCGGCTATCTGCTGTGGAGTAATTATAACCTGCAAAGCGACGAAAACGGTCTGGGGTATTTCCCCGCTTCCGAATTTACGGAAATAGACCATTTCATCTCATGGTATATGCCTGTCGCATTTGCTGATTTTGACATTACACTCGGCATTTACAATTATCCGATGATCGGTTGGGAAAGTGATAAAGAACTGCAATTGGGAGGACAGAAGACACTGTTCGACTCCTGGTTTACTCCCTTCGCCCGCGGAGGAGTGATGTTCGACGGAAGCATGACGCGCAATGTATATGTCGAATTCGGCACCAAAGCCGAAAAAGCGCTTTCACCGAAATTCACCGTTAATTACCTGCTGAAAGCAAGTTGGGAATATCAGGGATTCCTGCCCGACAAACCTTCAGGCATGAAAGACCTGTTATTGACAGCCGGTTTAACTTATTTTCCGATCGAAGCAACAGGGCTCTCGCTGAAAGCCAACTATGCCGGACAACTGGACAAAAAGGTTTTGTCCGACGAACTCTATGACGTAGGATTCTTCGTCTCGCTCGGCATCTTCCGTGTATTCTGATAAAAATGGTCATATCGGTATAAAATATCATTTTTTATGCCGATATGACTGTTTTATAATATTTTGTCGCTTATATTTGCATCTTGAAAACATAATGACAACTACAGATATAAACAGATGCAACATCATACAGGAAATAAACGATTGAGAAACAGGGCCGCGGGATACTTTAGCCGGCATACCCGGCTAAAGACAACTTGTCTTCATCTTGAAATATGGGCGCTTGTATTCTTTTTCTTTTATTTGGGCGAGATCAGGCTGTCGCACAATTTCGCCATGTGGGACAGCCTGATGGTCGTCGCCTCGCAAGCCGTCATCTTTTACGGTAACATTTACTACAAGCGAAAGGTACAATCGCCGGGCGAATATTACCGGATAAAGTCCATTGCTCTTGTCGTCATGCTCTCCATCGTCGACATGCTGATCGAATACGTGACTCAGATCCGGCAATACTACGGCGTGTCGGGAAACGTCGATGACTGGTACACGCTCTTCTCCATCGTCCTTTTCGTCTCATTCAACATGAGCGCCTACCTTGCCAGCGAATTTCTAATCTATCGCCGCGAAGCTCACCATCACCAGATGCAAATCGAACAACTCAAAAAAGAAAAAACCGAATCGCAACTCGAACTTCTCCGGGCGCGCATAAATCCGCATTTCCTCTTCAACTCCCTTAACACGGTTTATGCCATGAGCTATCTGGAGGACCCCAATACGCCGCAAAAAATCATGAAACTTTCCGACCTGCTGCGCTACGTGCTCTACGAATGTAACGATGATGATATTCCTCTCGAAAAGGAGATCAATTACCTGACCTCCTACATCGAATTTAACCGCACTTACGACGACACGCGTAACATCTCGTTCATTGCCGCCTCCGATTTCCAATCCGTCACGATTGCCCCCATGATACTCCTCTCCTTCCTCGAAAATGCCTACAAGCACAGCCGGATACTATACGACCGAAAAGCCTACATACATATCACAGCCGACGTTGACGAGAATGCCTTTCATTTCTCAATCGCCAATTCCCTGCCCCCGCAGTCCGGACACAACTATACGACGCCCTACAGCGGAATCGGCCTCGAAAACATCCGAAAACGTCTCGACATACTGTATCGCGACGGCTATTCGCTACAAATCACCCGTGATGCTCAACAATACAGCGTCCGGTTTACCCTCAAGTTAAAACATTATGAACGCAAACAAAATCCGATGTATCATCATCGAAGATGAAATGATGGCAGTCAAACTGCTCACGAACTACATCAGCCGACACGACGATCTGCAACTCACGGCCACCTATCGCAACCCGGTCGACTACATCCGCGAATGTGACCGGACGCCTTGCGATTTGCTGTTTCTCGACATCATGATGCCTGAAATGACCGGCGTAGAGTTGCTCCAAACGGTCTCGCACACGTGCGAGGTAATCATCACCAGCGCATCGCAAGACTATGCGCTTGACTGTTATCCGCTACGGGTAATCGACTATCTGTTAAAACCTTTTACGCTCGGCCGATTCATGGAAGCCGTTGATGCAGCTATCGAAACGATCCGGTTGAAACGCAACGCACAAGGGTTGTCGGTAACACAACGCGCACACATACTCCTGAAGGTCGACCGCCGACTGGTAAAGGTTAAAATCAGCGACATTCGTTACGTTGAAGCGGCCTGGGAATACTCCAAGATATACACTGCCAATCAGAGCTTGATGGTACTGTCGCAAATTAAGAGCCTGGAAAGCGAATTAGGCGTCGAGTCGTTCTTTCGCATACACCGGTCATATCTCGTTAACATCGAATATATCACATACGTTGAGGGCAACCAGGTATGTGTCGGAGAAGTCAAATTGCCCGTCAGCCGCACCGTTCGGGCCGCGCTCCTGGAGAAACTGAATACCATGTAAATATTACGGAATTTTTTTCATGATGATTTTTCGGAGGCGGATAACCGTTTCCCCCTCCCTCCCCCACTACACGTCTAAAACGCTTTATCTTTCGTTTCATATGCGTAGCCGGGACACACACGAATAAGGCAAAACGCTGTAAATGTAGCGATTATTTTTAAATAACAATAATTTTTGATATTTCCGGTGTGTGCGCACACACCGGAAAGTTTTCCCGGTGGTCATCCCCCGTAGAGGCGCTAAGTCGCTGCGGGGATGTACAATGGTCAAATACCGGTTATTAGTAGTCAAAAATGTTAAGATACCGTTTCGTTGTCGGATCAGTTTTGTATTTTTGCGTTAAAGTAAAAAAAGACAGACAATGAAATACGAATTATGCTGTATCGGACACATCACGTCGGACAAGGTAATAACACCACAGAAAACAGTACGGATGCCTGGCGGGACGTCTTTTTACGTTTCGCACGCGATTAACAATTTTAACGATATCGACTATCTCCTGGTCACGGCCGTAGGCGAACATGAGCGGCATGTGCCGGAAAAAATGCAGTCGCAGGGGATTAACATCACCATACTGCAAAGCCGACATTCCGTCTGCTTTGAAAACATATACGGGGAAAATTTCGATGAACGCAAACAGCGCGTTACCACGAAGGCCGATCCTTTCAAAGAGGAACGGCTGCGCGGCATCGAAGCGGGAATATTCCACCTCGGGGCGTTGCTGGCCGACGATTTCCCGCCTGACATAATCCGCCATCTTGCCGGCAGAGGGCGCGTATCCGTGGATTCGCAGGGATACCTCCGCGAAGTGCGCGACACGCATGTTTATGCCGTCGACTGGGAACGCAAGCTCGAAGCGTTGCAATATGTTCATTTCCTGAAAGCAAACGAATATGAAATGGAAGTGCTGACGGGACACAGCGAGGCGCAGAAAGCGGCAATGACACTCTGCGAATGGGGCGTAAAAGAAGTCATCCTCACGTTCGGCAGCACAGGGTCGCTCATCTGCGACGGCCGCCGCTTTTACCGCATACCGGCTTACAAACCCCGCACCGTCGCCGATGCAACCGGATGTGGGGATACCTACATGGCCGGATACCTGTACCGGAGGGTAAAAGGCGCATCAATCGAAGAAGCGGGGCACTTCGCCGCTGCACTGTCGACCCTCAAGATCGAACGCTCCGGCCCCGTACAGGCCGGCCTGGAAGACATCGCAAATGTTCTGCGTAATAACCCGACGACGGCGGAGGCGGCATCTCATGACGTTACCTTCCTTCTTTCGGCAAACGTGACCGACGCGTAAACCAATACGACAATGAACGCCGAAAGAGGCACGAGAAACGAAAACGTCATATCACGGTAATCGGCAGCCATTCCCATAAGCACCGTACCTGCGGCACCGCCTATCGGCGTCATCATAAGCACAGCCGACGCCCACTGGGTAAGGCTGCCCATTCCTTTTATCGAAAGCGCAAAAATCGTCGGGAACATGATCGATTCGAAAAGAAATATCAGTACAGAAGCAATGAAAGATACGGTATGAATATCAAGTACAACAAGCGCCGTCAGCATAACCGTAATAGCGGCACAACAGAGGAGAATCGTCTCCGCACGTACGAAACGCATCACCCAGCTGCCCGCAAAACGACCGCACATGAACAGAAACAACCCTGCGGAAAGAACGATCGACGATATGAAATTATGATTCAACGTCACATTATATATATTGTTGACGTACGTATCGATCCATTCCGCCATGCGATTTTCCGTCGCATAGTTAATGAAGAACGAATTAATGGCAATCTCTGCAACTTCATAACAAAACAGGGCAAAAAGCCCGAACACGAACATCGGATGCCGTAAAAGGTTTCGAGGCTGGGTTGCCGCCGCCGCATCCGCCGCCGCATCCGCCGTCTCTACAGCTGCCGCTTTCTCTGCTGCCGCCGTGACAAATTCCGGCAATTTTACGCGGGAGAACAGAACGGCTATGAGAAGGACAGCGATGCCAATGAAAATATACGGCACAGAGATATTCGGTTCGTCGCTCGAAAAACAATAGGCGCCTCCCAGTAAAGAGCCGAATATACAACCCATGCCGTTAAACGACTGCGCCCTGTTTATGCGCCCGGCGGCAGTCTCCGGCCTGCCAAGCAGCGTGACGTATGGATTTGCCGCCACTTCAAGGCATGCGAGCCCACAGCCTGTGACAAAAAGCAGAAGCAGGTAATACCAGAATATATAATCCCCGAAAAACCGGCTCAGCACAAATGCCAGCGCCGCCCCTCCAAAAGCTATAAGGCCGGTGATGACCCCATGCCGCGTACCGTAGCGACGAATCAGCATGCCGGCAGGAACGGCCATCAGGAAATAAGCCAGATATGTCACAAACTGTATCCGAGAGGCCTGTGTCTTGTTAATATGGAAAGTCTCCTGGAAAAACGGATTCAACACATCCAGTATGGCGCGTGCAAATCCCCACAGGAAGAAAAAAAATGTAACCATGGCAAAGGGCAACCGGTATCCCTTTTCGACCAGCGAATGTTTCTTGTTATTTCTCATATGTACTGCGTTTATTTGATTATCAGAGGCAAAGTAAACATATTTTTTTGACGGAATCAAATATATTTGTATTTTTACGCCTTCAAAATTCGGATACTGTAAGATGAAATACGCTATTATTGCAGCCGGCGAAGGCTCACGGCTGCTGAACGAAGGCTCGGATACGCCAAAGCCGCTGGTTCGTATCGGTGGCGAACGGATGATCGACCGCCTTATCAGGATTTTCCTCTCGAACGATGCGGAATCCATCGATATTATCGTAAACGCTGAGATGCGGGAAGTATACGAACATCTCTGCGGGCTGCGTCTGCCTGTCCCGCTACGCATCGTACGTAAAAGCACGCCCAGTTCGATGCACAGTTTCTACGAACTCTCGCCGGCGCTCGAAAACGCCTGCTTCTGCCTTACAACCGTAGATACGATATTTCGTGAAGAGGAATTTTCGCGCTATATACGGTCTTTAAAAAATGTCGTGGAGGCGGACGGGTTAATGGCCGTCACGGATTATGTCGATGACGAGAACCCGCTCTATGTAGAGACCGATGAGCAGATGACCATACGCGGTTTCCACGACGGGAAGTGCGCCGCTTCGCGCTATGTCTCGGGAGGCATCTACGGCCTTAACGGCAAAAGCCTGCCTGTCCTGCGCGAGGCCGTCGAAGCCGGAATGTCACGGCTGCGCAACTACCAGCGGCAACTCCTCAGGAGCGGCTTGAAACTTCAGGCCTGGCCGTTTTCAAAAATAATAGATGTCGATCACCGGGACGATATCCGTAAAGCCGAAGTCTTCCTGAACTCGACCGGAGGGGCGCCTTCCCTTCGCTCCGCTCTGCCGGCAACAAAAAAACAAAGATAAAACAATGAGAAAAAAAACGATTACAGGTATCCGCCGCGCATCGATCTTCTCGCCCAATCACACGGGTAACGATGCGGCAATATTTGCAGGTACGGCAGATTATCTCCGCGAAAAGGGATATGAAGTGACCGTCTGCACGGAACAGTCTTTCCTCTCTATGCAGGAAAGGCCGGAGCGCGTATTTACCATGCTGCGAAACAGGCAGGCAATACGCCGGCTGCAACGGTGGGAAACGGAAGGATGCAAATCCGTCAATTCCGCATACGGAATAGAAAATGCCGGACGCGAACGTATGACGGAACTCTTCACAGCAAACAACATCCCGCAGCCCGACAGTATTATCGTCAACACCGACGACCGTGTCGTCCAGCTGCTCGAAGAGCGGAAATACCCGTCATGCTGGCTCAAACGTGGCGATTTCCACGCACTTCACCGTGAAGATGTCACCTATGCACGACATCCCGCCGACGTGCAGGAGATGCTGTCGGAATACGCGCTTCGCGGCATAGAGAGAGTTGTCATAAACGAACACCTCGACGGCGACCTGGCAAAATTCTACGGCGTCGCAGGCTCATCCTTCTTCTACTGGTTTTATCCCTTTGAAAACAGCCACAGCAAATTCGGCCTCGAAAGGATCAACGGCGAAATACGCGGCATCCCCTTCAGGGAAGACGAACTCCGCTATATCTGCCTGAATGCGGCTAACGTGCTGAAACTCGTCGTCTACGGCGGTGACTGCATCATCTCGCCCGACGGCGGCATACGTATCATCGACTTCAACGACTGGCCGTCGTTCGCCCCATGCCGAAGAGAAGCAATACCGGCTATCGGCGACATGATAATAAAACATACCGGCGAAAGCCCGGACGAAAGCCCCACCGCCGACGACACGATCACAAAACATACCTCCCGCGGGAGGCGAGGGGCGTCAAAGTAAATACGGTATATTTTAGTGCTTTATGCGGCAGTTTACAGTTTGTTTTGTGTCGCAAAAATATTTCTTTAATTTTATTTGCCTGATTTAGGAATGTTTCGTAATTTTGGCGTGTTTTTAAGTTCCTCTTCTCTGATAAAAGGAGGTCAGCATAAAATAATCGCTTGGGGTCCCCGGCGAAAAAGCCGCC
>JAITBC010000005.1 GCA_031283785.1 Tannerella sp.
CGCGACGGTATATGGCTGCCGTGGCAGGGAATGTGGATAAGCTCGGCTGTTCTCCTCCCGCTGGGCGTTTTCCTGACATATAAGGCGGTGAACGATTCCGTTATCCTGAATGCCGAAACTTATCTGGATGCGATAAAACGCTTTATCGGTCAACGCGAGTCCCGTAAAATAACAAAGAAGGATATTATAATGGAAAATCCCGATTATGGGAAAATTACAACCGATTTGCAAAGTCTTAATATTTCCTGCAGGCAATATCTTGCGCGTAATAAGCGATGGGTGCATTACGTGAATTTCTGGAAACAGGGCGGGACAGACCCGGAAGCGGAACGTATAGCGCTCGAGATAGAGGCGATTGTAAATATGCTCGGAAATTCGGATCAGAATCTTGTGCTGAACAAAATAATGGATTTCCCGATTATCAAAAGTTATAATCCGACGAATCTCAGGATAAATCCCAACGTGGGATTGGCGTTGGCGATATGTTTTCCGCTTGGAGGAATTATATACCTGATAGCCGTTTATCGCAGAAAATTATTGCGTCAGGATATGAAAACAACAATACGCGTTTGTGATGAAACGGTTGAAATAATTAATAGCAAAAACATACAAAAAACAGGCTCAAATGGAAAAATTTAAATTGTACACGATAGAGGAAGCTGTTGAAGATTTTCGCACAGGGAAATTCCTCATCGTAGTCGATGATGAAGACCGGGAGAACGAAGGCGATTTTATCATCGCGGCAGAGAAAATTACACCCGAAAAGGTTAACTTTATGCTTACACACGGACGCGGCGTTCTTTGCGCCCCCGTGACGGAAGCGCGTTGTGAAGAGCTTGACCTCAACATGCAAGTCGTTCATAACACATCGATGCTTGAAACGCCGTTTACCGTCACCGTCGACAAACTTGGCGGCGGATGTACGACGGGCGTATCTATCAGCGACCGTGCACAGACCATACTGGCGCTTGCCGATCCGGCAACCAAACCGTCCGATCTTGGACGCCCGGGACATATCAATCCTTTGCGGGCACGCTCGCGCGGAGTTATCCGCCGCGCAGGCCATACCGAAGCAACAATAGATATGGCACGGCTTGCCGGACTTTACCCGGCCGGCGCACTGATCGAAATACTGAACGAAGACGGAACGATGGCACGTATGCCGGAACTTATGGAAGTTTCTAAAAAATTCGGCATAAAAATCATCTCTATTCGAGATCTTATCGCTTATCGCCTGCGTACCGAATCACTTGTCGAAAAGGGCGTTGAAGTGAATATGCCGACGAAATACGGCACTTTCCGCCTGATACCCTTCCGACAGAAAAGTAACGGATTCGAGCATGTGGCGTTGATAAAAGGTGAAATCGGAAAAGATGAATCAGTTCCGGTACGGGTACATTCGTCCTGCATGACCGGCGATATTTTCGGCTCGTATCGTTGCGACTGCGGCGAGCAGTTGCATAAAGCGATGCGTATAATCGAAAATGAAGGCAAAGGCGTCGTGCTGTACCTCCAGCAGGAAGGTCGCGGCATAGGCCTCATGGATAAGATGAGAGCTTACAAATTGCAGGAGGAAGGATTAGATACCGTCGACGCCAATCTTCACCTGTGCCATCAGGCCGACGAACGCGATTACGGAGTAGGAGCACAGATACTTCAGCAAATAGGAGTTCATAAAATGCGCCTGATGACGAATAATCCCGTTAAACGTGTCGGACTTGAAGCCTATGGGCTTGAGGTTGTCGAAAATATACCGGTCGAAGTCGAGCCGAACAAATATAACGAGTTTTATATGCGTACCAAAAAAGAACGAATGGGACATGAACTTCATAATATAAAATAATAATTAAAAATTAAAAAAACATGGAACTATTATCCACACGTCTGGCCGGCTTGTCGCCATCGGAGACGCTGGCAATGTCACAAAAAAGTAATGAACTGAAAGCGCAGGGTATCGACGTCATAAACCTCAGCGTGGGCGAACCGGATTTTAATACGCCGGATCATATCAAAGCGGCTGCAAAAAAAGCTATTGACGATAACTTTTCGTTTTATTCACCTGTCACGGGTTATCCCGACCTGCGAAAAGCGATTGTTGAAAAACTGAAACGCGAAAACAATCTGGATTATACGGCTGACCGGATTATCGTTTCAAACGGGGCCAAACAGTCGGTATGTAACGTTTTGCTCAGCATCATAGGGCCGGGCGATGAAGTGATCGTTCCTGCACCCTATTGGGTCAGTTACGTCGAAATGGTTAAACTTGCCGAAGGCGTCAATGTGATCATAACGGCAGGTATTGATCAGGATTTTAAAATAACGCCGGCGCAGCTTGAAGCGGCAATAACGCCTGAGACAAAAGCGCTCATCCTGTGCTCGCCGTCAAACCCTACGGGAAGCGTATATAGCCGGGACGAATTGAAAGGGTTGGCCGACGTACTGGCGAAATATCCGAATGTAATTGTCCTGGCGGATGAAATTTATGAACATATTAATTATGTCGGAAAACACGAAAGTATCGCTCAGTTCGATGCGATCAAAGACCGTGTTGTTGTGATTAACGGCGTTTCCAAAGCTTATGCGATGACCGGATGGCGTATCGGATTTATCGCAGCTCCGTTGTGGATTGCCAAAGCTTGTAATAAACTGCAAGGGCAATATACCTCCGGTCCGAATTCTATTGCGCAGAAAGCCTCCGTTGCAGCGTTCTCCGGCGACCAGTCATGCGTAGAGGAAATGCGCCGGGCGTTCCTTCGCCGTCGCGACCTGATCGTGGGTTTATGCAAAGAGATACCTGACGTCAAACTGAATGTTCCTCAGGGCGCATTTTATATTTTCCCCGAAATAAGCCGTTACTACGGAAAAAGCGTCGGCGAACGCAAGATAAATAACGCGGCAGACCTTGCAATGTATCTGCTTGAAGAAGGCCACGTTGCAACAGTAGGAGGAGCTGCTTTCGGCGCTCCCGAATGTATCCGTTTGTCATATGCTACATCCGACGAAAATATCATCGAAGCCGTTAAACGTATAAAAGACGCCCTTTCAAAGCTAAACTGAAAACCGTATTTCTGCATTTGTAACCTTGCCGTTACAAATACAGATAGAAGTCGGATGTCTGAATTAAGAGGAGATGTGCCCCTTAGTAAAAATTTTATTCCGGATACTGAAGCAGTCTGTGACAACGGACGATCGTGAAAATTCGGAATTGCACAGGCTGTATGAGCGATGTTTTTGGGAGAATTAGCATTTTTTTGAAGGGGAACCTGAGTAGTTACGATATAATTTATTTTCGATAAGCAACGAAATG
>JAITBC010000010.1 GCA_031283785.1 Tannerella sp.
TGTGTCCGCTTGTTTCCTGATCCCCCTTTTGATGCCTTTTCTTCTCTTTGACTGCCGAAGAAAGTACCGTTTCGACGCCAAAAATTCATCAGATAACGAAGAACACGTATAAAAATCGAACCGAAAAATTCTCCCTGCCTCTACTGTATTTTTACCGAAACAACCAAATTATTTGATTGCGGATTTTAGGGTCTTTTTCTTTTATCCGCAAAGTTTTTCGAGTTCCACCCTTCGGCTTTTCACAGAAAGACTCAAGGCTGGAAGCAATCCATAAAAAATCGACCCTATGAATTGCTTCCCATTCAGTATCTATTCGCACAAAAAACTTCGGCTTCGCATACCTCGCAAGGCTGGATCCTTTTTCATACGCTTTTCTGCTTTATACCTCATTTTAGGACGGATGAATACCCGTTTTCCGGTCAGAACTCCATCCTGAACGACAAACCAGCATACAGTTCTTTGCGTAACTGTAGCCCTTTCGCCGGATGCTCATACGAAATGTTTGGACGTAATTTGAGCTGTGCGCCTTCGCCCACATTCCACGTCAATGCAGCATTCCTGCGATTGATTCGGGCGGCCGAAATGGGTGCGTCTATCATCGACCACAGGGCTGTGCCGACTACAACGAGCGCCCCGAGGCCAACCAGTTCACCGTCTCCACCGTTGTCAATGTCTTCAGCTCCGGCATACAGACAACCAAGCCCTCCTGTAGCCAGCGCCGTCATGGTGATACCTTTTCCGATACTGCCGTTATAGAACTGTCCGATACCGGGGTAGACCCATGACAGGAACCATGCGAGGAAAGGGCTTTTCCTGCGATACGCCGGCGCATCGGTTTGCGCTAATGCCACGTCATAAAAGTCAAACTTCTCATACGCAAGCCCTGTTTCAGCCTCCGACGTTTCCGACGCATCCAAAGCGGTGGTTGCGACGGTTACTTCCGTTTCCGTCGCTTCCCATGTTGCTGTTGCGCCTGCTGTTTCCAGCGTTATCGCCTCTTCCTGCCCATACGCACAGAGCGTCGACATTGTACTCATCATTGACACTGCTGCCAATCCCACTAATACTTTTCTTACATCTACTTTTTTCATTTTACGGTCTGTTTTGTGCCCCCTTGCGGGGGCGGTTAAATACATTTTATGATTTATCTCTCTTTTGGTTTTAAAATTCTTCCCTTGCTCTTTTGTCCGGATTCCCGGATGCCGCCGTTTTGTGTTTGTCTGAACCCTCGTCTTTTTTATAGACTATTTCCATACTTACCTCCTCACCCCGTTCCGTTCTTGAACTACGGTCAGGATTTCAACCGGTCGTTTTTCGTAAGAGGTGGAATTAACTCTATTTTTTTTGAGGTACGTATTGACATGTCGAATATCGTATGTTTTATTTTCGGCTTTTGGAGCGGTACTTTCCGATATCCAGACCAATTTTCACGATAGGCGGAGCTAACGGGATGAAATTTTCATCTCCAGCCCCCCAACGTACCTCTGAAGGATATTCGGGAACAATATCTTCCTGAAGGAACTGCGATAAAGAATAGCTGAAACCTGCAAGTTTTTTAATGCGTCTCACTTGCGCCCAGCGACTCGGAGCGTTGAAATAGAACACATTGTTATTCATGCAACTATTGTACTCCGGCCTCCATATCCCTTTCCCATACATATATGCACCTTCATAAGTATCAACCATACTATATTTGGGCTTATTGGCAAAATCTTTCCATGATGTCAGTAAAATATCATTATAGAAATCGATATTTTCACACCATCCCATCAACTTAAATTCATTAATGCGATTTTTTTCATCATCGGGAATTGTTTCTTTCGGATTATAAATATATTCATCCTGTAATTTTGCAAAACCATGGCCTCCCGCTTCATGGACAACCAGTTCTTTGAAATAGCTGCCTGCCGGACACATACTGATGGAAAATCCATTTCCGAAATCGGTATCTGGCTCTCCAAAATAATACATTTCGCAAGTGCCTGCATATATATATGCATTGATAGGCATAATAACTGTTATATCATCAATATCGACGGTTTCCAATTCGGAAATTTCATCACAATATTCAATGACGGTATATGCATTACAATCAATCCCGGTTGAAAGACCTCCTTCCCAACGCGTTTTGAATTTTGTGTCGGCTATCGTATTTTCTGATTCTATGCTGATACCTGCCTCGTTAGATACGGCTACCACCATATATACGTTGAAGTGGTCTCTGTATTCGGTATAAGGATAGACGGAGAAAAAATGTTCGGTAGCGGCACGCATATCCTGTTCGTATTTTCCGTTGCCTTTGAGCATTTCTTCAGACGTATATCCGTCACCCATCATCACCAGATTTATTCCCGTTCCGACAGTAGCGCTTTGTAATTTAACAACTTCTTTATCGGAATAGAATTTGGTTGTATATCCGCTTTGAGTAACCGTAACACTTTCGCTTAAACCTCCGGCGGAAATGTGAACAGTAGCCTGCCGTGAATTCACATCTGTGTTCTCAGATACCGATATATTCAATTGAGTATCCGTTTTGTCAGCAGTGATCCAGTCTCCGGTTTTTATGATGCTATATTCCCATGCCGGTTGATCGGTAGTTACGATAATCGACTCCTCGGAACTATCTTCGGGCAAATTAACCTCTGTGGTCGATACGGACAGATAACGACTTTCGGTGTTACGTTCCCAATGGTCGATGGTTATCCCATTCCCGTCCGATATAAACAGGCTTGCATTCAACGTGAAAAGGTTGCCCGTTGCAGGGTTGAAATCCTTCACAAGCGAGGAAAGGTCATGGGTTAGGCTGGTGGCGTACCCATTCTCAAGTTCAACGTTCAATGTAAGGTTGGGTCTTGTTGATGGCTCAAACCCCAGCAGCCTCGGCATGGCGGTAGCATAGAATGAACTTTGGGATAAAGGAAAAGAAACAGACGAAGGTTTTGAAAGTGCATTTGTCTGCATATTCACTTCCGACGCCACGCCCTCCAGCGTCGCACGGATCACTTTTACCCGATTTATCATAGCGGCAGGCTTGATAGCCAGGGATAATTTCAAATCACCGGTTTGACGACGCATCACTGCGGTATGATCTACATCCTGGTCTTGTTGCGTATGTACCTCTCCGAAAGAGGAAAAGAACGCTCCCGGATGAGCCGTTATTCCGGCGCCATCGTCGGTCACAACTGCTTTGCTTCCGAAGATAGTGATGTTTTCCGCTGGATTGTATACATACAGCGCAACATCGCCCGGCTCCACAACCAGATTGTTTCTTTCGCCGCTAAGCCCGTTGAAATCCTGGATAGATCCGGAAGGATAGATGACGCGCGCCTTATAACTTTCCGGTATCGCATTTCCATTTTGCGACCATTCCGTTGTCAGAATAATACCCCCATCGTCAGGATGCGATGTGTTGAAATCATCGCATCCTGAGAAAGCAAGTATCGTAATGACAAGGAGCAAATGTTTGACCTTGTTCATGACCATTTATTTAAGCAGTTTTTGCAAGATCTTTTTGTTATTCTTATCAGGGAAATCTTTCCCGTCAACGGCATCGGATAGCATTTGCCTCATTACAGAAGCGCTTATCTCCTTAAATTTGTATTTCTTCAAGTCGGCAGAATTTAGCATTAGCATACCGGCGTTTTCAATCACTGCATCTTCGGCGGATTGCGGAGCTGAAGAAGATGAGGATACTACTAATTTGGCATTTGTATAGACATCAGTGAAATATCCATCAGTTACACCGGTCTGTTTATTTACCCCTAAGACTCCTACGGCAAGATTACCCATTCCACTGGAGAAATCAAAAGTCCTGGTACTGCTGTTATAGCTGACAATATGTTCATAGTCTGCCCCTGCGATACGAATCACGTCTCCTGATACTAAACCTACACGGAGATAACCATCATAAATACTGTTTCCTGCAACTTTAGTTTTTGTATCCAGTATGTATTGCCCTCCCTTGTAATTGCAATAGATTGAAATACTTTCATTTCCCCAATTCGTAATTGTGAAACGCGAAGGAGTACCTGAAGTAGTATTTGGAGACACTCTTCCGCTCCATGATTTAGCGTTAGAGGAAGATATCCATGGCGTGCCGGTTGCGGAGTAGCTGCCGTTGGGATAGGAAGGGGCAGTGACACAGTCCGGCTCATCCGATTCATCTATAAATGAAATGGAGCCGGTATATTTTATGTGTATACCGCTAACCCCGGCGCCCGTATTGGCGTCCTCGCCTGAGAAATTAGTGGAAATGGCATATCCGCTACCCGACGAAGTTTGGATGGTAAAAGTTCCACCCGTGATTAAATACTTACTGGCATTATTAATATACGTACGTGTCCCTGTAATACCACTCTCCCACATGCCAGGAAAGCATGTTCTTAGCGCTTTCGTCTGATTGACAGAATAAGTCCCGGTTGGTAACACGAATTTTTTGGGACATTCAGGTTTTGTGCCATATCCGTAAATCAGCACACCTGTGCTCGAATTATTGGAATTGTACAAATCCAGCATAAAAAGCGCCGTTCCGGTGTTCGTAGAACCGACGTAATAAGCGCGGCAACTGTTGTAAGTAACATCAAGAGGAACGGTTGCGGCTTGTGCCACCGTCAATGTTCTATCGGGAGCCGTTCCCGCCGCAATCCGGACGGTCGCGCTACGGGTTGATGAAGATGTATTTGCTGTAACGCTAACCTTTAATGTGTTGCCCTGTTCCTCTAATCGCACCCATGAAGCATCTGTAGCAGCGCTCCAACTGGATGCGGTTGTCGTAATTGTTACCGGTTTTACGCCGGTTTCATCTGCTTCAAACGAAAGTGATGACGGGCTGATAGATAATGTGTGAGCTTTGGCTTGCGTTACCGTCAGCGTCTCTTCATCGGCGTTTCCTGCTGTGATTTTTATCGTGGCAGTACGGGGAGAGGTGGTGGTGTTCTTTGTGGAAACGTTTACCGTCAGCGTGTTACCTTGTTTGGAAAGCTTAACCCATGAAGCATTGGTTGTCGCATCCCAAGTTGACGCAGTGGTCTTAACAGATACCGGTTTGTCTCCGGTCTCGTCTGATTCGTACGTGAGCGATCCCGGATCAAGGGAAAGGCTGTTCTTGGCGTTTTGCGTAATCGAAATCAAAACGGGATCGGCATTACCGGCCTCGATGGTGATTGTCGCATTTCGCGATTTTTGGGTATCGGAATACTTTTGAACCAAGATGTAGAGGGTATTCTCGAAACTGGAGGCTGATACCCAATCCTTGTCGTCGTCCGACAAGAGAAAAGTCCACTCAGAAGCACTGGTCGTTATTGTTGCGGTTTGTACCTCTGTATCATCCGCTTCAAATGTAAACTGAGTTTCTGAAACGGTCAAGGTGTCCGGTTCCGGTTCTGGACGAAACCAGTTACAACTAAAAATAAATAGCGTACTGACAATGGCAGTAGCTAATGTCACGAATTTAAATCTAAAATTTCTCATAAGTCAAATAATTTAAAAATTTACAGTTAGAATATATAAATGCTATTATGTTTTTTGATGATTGTTCGTAATTGTACCTTTGTGGAGGTCAGTCCATGAGTGGCTATAAACCCATGTTGAAATGGCAAACTGGATGCGTGCATCACCATATCGGCATATAACCCCGGCACGTCCAACAGTCGCGGCAGCACCCGCCGTTTAGCGGGCGGCGGGTTGGCCGTTTCATGCGCCGCCTTTATCCGGCGTATCTCTTCCGGAGGCATCGTTTGAGTCAGTCCGCGGTCGGCATCTTTCAGCGTGTCACGGAAATATTCGCCGTCGATGTAACGTGCACCAACCGTGTCACCCTTTCGCAAAAATCGTCTTTTTAATCTCACTTCCATCTCTTTTTATTTAAACCATCTCCTTTTCGTTTTTACGAGATAACCGTCTCGCTATCGCGAGATGACCGTCTCACTGTTGCGAGATGGCCATCTCGCTGTTGTGAGATGACCGTCTCGCGAGACGAATGTCGGTAGATCCCGCATCCCCGCATGGCTACACCCGGTTTTACCTGTTCGACATGGAGGCAATGTTCACAAAAACGGCTTTCGCAATCGCTTCCTTCATTTCCGCGGATTCGGTAAAACGAACCGTCAGTTTCTGAATCAGCTCCGCCGTTACTTCCGCTTCGGTGGCCGCACCGCGTGTATGAGCCGTCAGGCGGAAACTTCCCAAAGCGCCCAGTTGTACGGTGTGACCGTCAAGCAACAGCCGTACAACGACCTTGAACAACTGATAAATAGACATCTCCGCTTCCTTCGGATTCAACGTTGTTTCCTCCGACAGCAGTTCGGCTACTTCCTTTTCTTTCACTAATCCAGTGCTTTTCAGCACTGGATACCACAACTTGGGCGCCGCCGGATCCGCCGGATTCCCACGTTCTACTTTGTTAAAAAATACTGACATAAAAAATTATTTAATATGTGGATAAAATCATGCGTTCTTTGTATACACCGTCTTGTTTGCCAATTGCCTGACGTTCTTATGTTTCAGCGAGAGGCTCAAATCCGAACAGTGTGTAGTCTACCAGGATATTCCCGGTCGTGTCGTAGACGTCCTGACGGTCGCGCGCTCCGTGCAGGTAGTGTTCTGCACGGTTGAGCGAAACCTGCCAGTAGCCGACAAGGTCGTCTTTGTTGGCACGCAGCTTTTGGCGCAGCAGGTTGACGGCTACTCCGCCGACGGCGATCGCACCCGACAACGTCGGAGCGGTTACGGTGAGCGCAGTCTCTACGGCGGCAAATACACCTTTGAAGGCGTTGCTGTCGAGTACTTTGTCCGCTTCGAGGGCAAAACTGCGTACGTCGGTGTCCGATTCGATGACCCAGAGCCGGATATCCAGTTCGTCGGGGATCTGTTCGCTTGAATAAATGACCAGCCCCGCATCGCCGAACAGCAACGTCTGGTTATCTTTTACGCCGTTAATTTCAAGATACTTGCTTTGGGCGAGCAGCCCGGCTTCGGCAAGAACCTGTTCCAGCAGTTTTTCCCTGCGCTCTTTCTCGTCAAGACAGAGCAAATCGGAAACGGACAGCGGCTGGACAGGCCGCCCGCTGTCCCATACAGGGCCTGCCGTTCTGCCCGGATTCGACACATAACTGTATATGCGCATCTCGGCACTCCGGTTAAACAGTCCCAGAAAGCCTTCGCGATTGTCGAAAACTTTTATTTTATTGATTCTTGTATAAAACATCTCTATTCAAATTTAATATTAAAATCGTTCAAAAGTCTCAAGGTTTCAATACTCCGGAGTAAACACAGCCTCTCATGCCGTTCTTTCCTCAGTAAAAAGGAAGAATTGCACAAGACATACCCCTCCCCTGACGGCAAGAGGCGTTTCGTCCGGCTGCCGAAAAGGGATACGACAGCCATTCGGATTCTACTTGTATTATACGCGGGATAAACAGGTTTTTGAGAATGAAAAAGTTCCTTTCTACCGCCTGTTTCCGGTAAAATGAAAGTAGGGATATATAGTTTAAGTGATTTGTTTTTCTTATCTTTCGCGTGCGTACATATGTTATATAACACGCCTGCTTCTCTCTCTCTCTCTCTCTCTCTCTCTCTCTCTCTCTGCAAAAATCATGCCATACCC
>JAITBC010000035.1 GCA_031283785.1 Tannerella sp.
TGGGGCGGCATGATCGACATGGGCGCCACAACCTTCTGGGAAGATTTCGATCTCGACTGGATGGACAACGCTGCCGGTATCGACGAGCTTGTGCCTCCCGATAAGAAAGATATCCATGCCGACTACGGCGCCTACTGCTATAAAAACCTGCGACACAGCCTTTGCCACGGCTGGGCATCAGGTCCTGTCGCATGGCTGAGCCGGTATGTACTGGGCATACAGCCGCTGAATCCCGGCTGCAGGACGGTACTTATCGAACCGCACCTCGGCGATCTGCAATGGGTAGAGGGCACTTTCCCAACGCCCGGCGGCGTCATTTATGTCCGCCATGACAAAGACGCAAACGGCAAAGTGACCACCGTCGTGAAAGCCCCCAAAGGTATAAAAATCGTGGAAAAAACGTCATCGCCGGATATCCGGACGGGGCAGCACACACTTAAACAATAATCCCCGTGATACGTAAAATGAGAGCAAACAACAAGTACAACGCCTTCCCCGATGAATTTAGTCGGTAAGCAAGCAAAATATAAACATCCATAATTATTATAATGTATATGCAAAACCGTCGTAACTTTTTGAAATTCGCAGCCCTTCTGGGCGGCAGCGCCATGTTATCATCCGGCAGAAGCGAAGCATCTTCATACGGAGGGGTGGCTTCGCGCTCCGCGTTCCTCCTCTGGCAACTTGACTTGAGCCATACCCCGTCGCAGGGCAATGCCTACGTCTTCCGTACCCGAAAAGGCAAAATCATCGTGATGGACGGCGGCGTGCCGGGTGAGGCGGACTACCTGCGCGGCTTCCTTGCCTCGCTGGGTAATGAGGTGGAAGCGTGGTTCGTCTCGCACCCACATTCGGACCATACAGGTGCGCTGAACGAGATACTGAAAAATCCACGCGGAATAAATATCAGGACTATATACCACTCGGAGTTTTCCCGTACCCATTACGAGAGAGAACCGGGCAGCGCGCCGCTAACCGAAGATTTCTACAACAGCCTGCAAAAGACGCCGGCAAAGGTGGAAAATATCACCCGCCTGGGGCAGACCGTCGAAATAGACGGGGTAAAGTTCAAAATCCTTGCGCTGAAGAACGAAGAAATCACCACCAATCCATACAACAACAGCAGCATGGTCATCCGCGTATGGGACGGCGCCCGTTCGGCCGTTTTCCTCGGCGACGCCGGAATAGAAGAAGGCGACAAGCTCCTGAACGGAGAATTTCGTAAAGACTTGGACTGCGACTTTCTCCAGATGGCGCACCACGGACAGCAGGGCGTCAGCCGGGAATTTTACCGGTCGGTGAAGTTCAAAGCCTGTTTGTGGCCTACACCGCAATGGCTCTGGACTAATAATAACGGGACAGGCCCTTTTAAGACGCTCGAAACCCGCGCGTGGATAGATGAGCTGAACATAGAGAAACATTTCCTCATGTGGGAAGGACTTGACGTCATTGCATAATGACGTGGCGACAATTGTTTGGTCGTCGTATCACCTCGACAAACGGACGAAGATATTCAATAATAAATAAAATGAACATGAAATTTTTTGTAGCGGCAACTTTGCTTGTTGCATTGAGCGGAAACCTGTCCGCTCAGGAAAAACCGTCTTTCAACGGAGATATACCCATTGCAGGATGGTGGGAAATACTGCCGGAGAAATCCACGCCGAAATGCTTCCGCGAACCGAAAGAGGCGGAAGTCACCGTCACATTCACCTTTTATCCGGACATCGCCTCTGTGGAGAAGACGCCGGACGTCACGCCGGAAGCAGGGGTAAAACAGATATCCTGCTGCCCCGAACTGAAAGCGGAACCGGAACCGGCCGTCCGGCGTATGATGAAACATCCTGCAAGGGAAAACACTCTTTCTACGGTCGGCAATGACCGGCAAACCGTCCTGCCTCCCGGTGCTATCCGATTGAAAGGCTATCTGGAAAACGATATTCAAAATTCCATAGTACACTGGAACAAAGGCGTCGTGCCATACGATGAGTTCGTCCGTTTTTTCCGAAACGGTACGCCTCAGTTTGCGCTGGGCGAAATGTGGGGCAAGGCAGTGCGCTCCGGCTGCATGTTTTACCGTTACACGCAAGACCCTGAACTGAAAAAGATATTGGATGCGACGGTGAAAGACATGCTCACAACACAGCGGCCCAACGGTAGCATCAGCTGTACGCCGGAAGACAAACAGCCGGGCAACGAAAACGGCGACCTGTGGGAACGCAAATACGTCATGCTCGGCATGGAGGAATATTACGAATGGGTGAGCCGCGACCCCGCCGTTCTCGAAAGCCTGAAACGTCAAGCGGCCTGCATCATTGCGCAAGTGGGACATGCACCCAAAACGGAAATCACGGACCTGGGCTGGAGCGCCGTCAATATCGGACACGAACATTGTCACATCGAATCCTCCACTTTGCTGGAGCCGTTTATGCGTCTTTATAAATGGACGGGCGAACGGTCTTTCCTCGATTTCGCCGCTTACATCGTTGCGTCCGGCGGAACAAAACATTACAACCTTATCGAACAGGCTTACGACAATGTAGAACCTCATAAAATGAGCGGTCATTATCCTAAAGCCTACGAAATGATGTCGCTTTTCGAGGGGCTGACGGAATATTACCGTACAACCGGCGACGAACGCTGCAAACAGGCATTCATGAATCTGTATAACAATATCCGCAGCAAGGAAATCACCATTATCGGCAATGCCGGCGCCGACCAACCCTACCATCCATACGTGGCAGGCGAAGCATGGGGCAATACGGCAGCGGAACAGACTAATCCCGACATCACCCGCATGATGGAAACCTGCGTAGGGGTAACGTGGATGAAATTTTGCAGCCAAATTCTGCGTCTGACCGGCGATTCTCAACCTGCGGACGAGATTGAAAAGTATATCTGCAACGGCTTGCTGGGTGCTATGAAACCCGGCGGCGACGGCTTCAGCTACGTCAACCTGCTGAACGGCGCCAAAGTCAACGACCACGGCTGGGGATGGCAGTTCGACGACGTGCATGTTACCTGCTGTAACCTCAACGGGCCTATGGGGCTGGCTTATATCCCGTACATCGCTGTGACCGGCAGCGAGACGGGTCCGGTAATCAATCTCTACAATGCCTGCAACGTAAACATGTTCACCCCCGGACAGACGCCGCTGCAATTGGAAATGGAAACGGACTACCCTGTGACGGACAAAGTACTGCTCAAAGTAAATCCGGAAAAGGCAGAAGCTTTTACCCTGTCATTGCGTATTCCGGCATGGAGCGAGCAAACCGTTGTGAAGATAAACGGGAAGAAACATGCGGTAGTGGCCGGCAAATATGCTGCCATCCACCGCACATGGAAATCGGGCGACCGCGTCGAAATCACCTTCGACATGCGTTGCCGCGTTATCAATGCTCCGCACGGGAGCAATCGCAAAGGAGACGACATGCAGGCCGTTATCCGCGGCCCCATTGTCCTTGCCCGTGACGAAAACACCGACAAAGCCTTCGACAATCCGGTGACGCTCATTGCCGATAAACATGGTTTTATAAAGATTGCACCCGTCCGCCCGACACTCCCCTCCACGAGGATGGAATTTTCAATACCCACAACCGACGGTTTTATACGAATGATTGACTACGCCTCGGTCGACGGGTGGAACGGCGCCAAAATACGTACATGGCTACCTAAAAAGAAACGCTGACTGTTAATTAAAAATTTATATAAGAGAGATGAAAACATATCGGATTTGTATTGCTTTGAGCCTGCTGCTTTTTGTCATGCAGGCCTATGCGCAGACCGTGCCGGTGTGCCGCGATATTTATCCCGACACATGGGTAGCTACCGATGCGCTCGGACGTTCCATGCCGGGAATCGACGAAGCCGGTCCTGTTAAAACCGACCAGCGGCGGGTGACGGGAATCTTCTACATCACGTGGCACGACGACGGGAAAGCGAAGATGAAGGCGCCTTATACCGCCGACGTATCGAAGATACTGTCCCAGGATCCTTCCGCACGGTTAGACGCCAATCATCCGCTATGGACGGAGGGCAGTTACCACTGGGGTGAACCGGAGGAGGGTTATTTCCTGAGCCGGGATGAATACGTCATCCGTAAAGACCTCTCCATGCTCGCCGACGCCGGCGTGGACGTGCTGGTAATGGATGTGACGAATGCCGTCCGTTATTGGGACGAATGGGAAACGCTCTTTGGCGTGATGCAGCAAATGCGTGCCGAAGGAAACCGGACGCCTCAGTTCTGCTTCTGGGCGTTCAATGGTCCCGTGATAACCGTCGTACAGGATCTCTACGAAAAATATTACAAGCAAAACCGCTATCGTGACTTATGGTTTTACTGGGACGGCAAGCCGCTCCTGCTCTACAACGCCAGACCGGAATTTGACGCGAACGGAGGCGGGGTGAAGAATCCTAATCCCAACTACAATGCCGACGCACGCAGCAATCCGCGCAATCCTCATTACGGCAATCCGGATTATACGGAAGATAATTACAGCAATTATACATCGGAGGTCAAGGAGTTTTTTACGCTGCGCAACATGTGGTGGGGTTACTGGGAGTGGGCCGGCGAACGTTTCGTCGGGACGGAAGACAACTGGAGTTTCGGGTACAGCATGGCAGACCCTAAAGTAAAGGCGCTGCCGCCGGAAGAACTGCTCTCGTTGCATGAGTATAAACGGGAGGAGGCGGCCGTCACGCCGGCACAGCATCCTGTTACCATGACCGACGAGAATATGGGGGTCGGCAAGTCGTGGTCGCGCGCCGCCGGCGAGCCGGCGCTCAACGAGTATGATATGCCGCAGCCTGCTTATGTGCCCTGGCTCGGAAAGACCGTCGCCAATCCCGAAGGTTACGGCATTTACTTCCAGGAACGCTGGAACGAAGCGCTGGCTGCCGATCCCCAGTTCCTGTACATGAACGACTGGAACGAATGGACTGCCGGCAAATACAACTGGTCAATGCCCTGGCTGGGACGCGAAAAAGACCGCAGTAATCCGTTTTGCTTCGTAGACCAGTATAATGCCGAGTTCAACCGTACCATACAGCCCATGAAGGGCGGATACACCGATAATTATTACATGCAGATGGCGCAGAACATACGCCGCTACAAGGGCGTCCGTCCGATTCCGGAGTATGCCGGCATCCACGCTATCGCCGTCGACGGCAGTTTCGACGACTGGACACCGGTCGAAACGCATTTTTTCGATACGAAAGGCGACGTCGTCCACCGCGACTACAACGGCTACGGCGGATTGCATTATACGAACACCTCCGGACGCAACGACATCCTGACCTCCAAAGTGGCCGTAGACGAAACGCATATCTACTTTTATGTGGAAACGGACAGCGCACTGACTTCCCACGCCGGCGATCACTGGATGTTCCTGCTGATCGACGCCGATCGTAATCCGGCTACCGGCTGGCACGGCTATGACTTCATCGTCAACAAATCCGTAGTAAACGACCGGCAGACCGTCCTGATGAAATACACGGGAAAGAGCAAAAACCCATGGAAAGAGGTTGCCCGCGTCGATTACCGTTATGCCGGCAACCGCCTGGAACTGTCGGCGCCGCGGAAGACGCTCGGACTGACGTCGGGGGAGTTCGTCATTGATTTCAAGTGGAGTGACCATCCGTCCGACCTTAACGATATCCTTTCGCTTTGTGTCAACGGTGATACGGCGCCCAACCGGCGCTTCAACTACCGTTTTATTTGGCACGGTAAGTAAAATTAAATTATACAAGATATGTTTACACTATTTCGCTTCAAAACATCCGGGACCTGCTCCCCGATTCCCGGGAACGGGAAACATCCCCGGAATTTTCAACTTTCAGCGTTTCTTGTTTTGTTATTTTTGTGTGCGGGTTTGCGTGCGCAGGAACACATACATTACGGCAACGGTCTGCCTGCCGCCGACGCTCTGGGGCGTACTCTCCCCCTGTATGAAGATGCTGGTCGGGAAAAGGAAAAATACGTTGCGATGTTTTACTGGACATGGCATCAGGGAAATGACGACACGACGTATCAGGTGAAAAACATCGCCGAAATCGTCAGGCAATATCCCGAAGCGATGAAAGATTATAATCATCCGGCATGGGGCGTGCGGCGTCCCGGCTTCTTTTTCTGGGAACAGCCGCTGCTGGGTTACTATAAAACGACCGATCCGTGGGTATTGCGCAAACATGCCGAGATGCTGGCCGACGCCGGCGTGGACGCCGTGTTTTTCGATTGCACCAACGGCAGCCTCACTTGGATGGAATCCACCGAAGCCCTGATGGCGACATGGACACAGGCACAACGCGACGGCGTCCGTCCGCCCCGCATCGCCTTCATGCTGCCATTCGGCCCACAGCCTCATTCGCTGGTCTCGCTTCGACAACTGTACCGCGACATATATAAACCCGGCAGATACAAAAACCTCTGGTTCATCTGGAAGGGCAAACCCTGCATCATGGGCTATCCCGACAACCTTACCGACTCGGCCGAAGACCGCGAGATAGCTGCCTTCTTCACCTTCCGTCCCGGACAGCCCGACTACGTGGACGGTCCGAATACCAAAAGAAACGACCAGTGGGGCTGGCTGGAAAACTATCCGCAACACGGATATGTGAAAAGCCCTGACGGCCGCTTTGAACAGGTTACCGTCGGGATTGCACAGAATGCCGGACCATCCACCAACGGGCATTGCAGTGCGTTCAACCTGCCGGGAACGTTCGGTCGCAGCTTTTCGCAACGCAACGGCTTCGACCCGCGTCCGGAAGGCTACCTCTACGGATGGAACTTCCGGGAACAATGGGAACGGACATTCGAATTAGACCCCGAGCTGGTATTCGTTACAGGCTGGAACGAATACATCGCCGGACAATGGCTTCCGGAACACGGCTGGACGGGCGACCCGTTCTCGTTCGTCGACCAGTTCGACTGGGATCGCAGCCGCGACATAGAGCCGAACAAAGGATGGGGCGACCGTGGCGATGTATATTATTACCAGTTGATACGTTACATCCGTGAGTTCAAGGGTATGGAAGCGCCGGCTGAAAAAGCCTCCCCGCCGAAAACAATCGCTATCGGCAAAGCCGACGGCTGGGACGACGTAACGCCACACTACCGGCATTACCGGGGCAACACATTACACCGCAATCATCGCGGACGCTACGACCAATATTACATAAATACAACCGGCCGTAACGACATTGTCGGTGCAAAAGTCGCACGCGACAACAGTAACGTTTATTTCTATGCAGAAACCGACGCCGCACTTACGCCGCATACCGACCGCAACTGGATGTTGCTGTTCATCGACGTCGACCGCGACCGGTCGACCGGCTGGAACGGGTACGATTATGTAGTCAACCGCATCGGTTGCGGCAAGAAAGCTGTCGTCGAAAAAAATGTCGGCGGACGCTGGGAGTGGGTGCAGGCGGCAGAAATCAGTTATGCCGTCGAAGGGAAAAAACTGGAACTGGCCATCCCCCGCACGGCGTTGGGCTTGTCCGGTAAAAGTATAGATTTGGAGTTCAAATGGAACGACAACATGCAGGAAAACGGTAATATCATGGATTTCTATGTCAACGGCGATACGGCTCCGGGCGGGCGGTTCAACTTCCGCTACCGGGAATAATGCGGAGTTCGTATTCCGGTTCTAAAATAATGTATAGCCTTGGCGATCAAAAAGATAGTTATCATGACCAGAATGATGAACGCTCCGGATGGGATATTAAAGAAATAGGACAGGAATAAGCCGGATACGCATCCTAAAAACCCTAATATACAGCTTGTTATTGTGATTTTATGATAATCGGAGGTAAATATGTTCGCCGTCATTTGAGGTATTGTCAGTATACTCAGGAGTAACATAATGCCTGTCAGGCGGATAGATAAAACGATTGTCGCCGAGATAAGAAACATCATGGCATATTCAATGAATCGCACGGGTAAGCCTTGTGTAAATGCGAAGTCACGGTCGAACGCCGTATACATAAGCGCTCTTCTTCCCGGGATATATATTGATATCAGGATTATGCTCAGGACAGCCATCCAGTATAAATCTGTTTTGGAGACGGTCAGTATGTTTCCGAAAAGATAAGCGGAAAGATTCGGGGCATAACCGGGGGTGAGGAATATAAAAATCACGCCGATGGCCATGCCGAGTGACCATACGGATGCGATTAAGGAGTCTTCACGTATGCGCGTGTAACCGTGGGAGCGGCTGAAATATTCCACACTAAACGCAGACAAAACGGAAAAGATCAAGGCTGATAATAGCGGATTTATATTTGCATAAAAACCGATTCCTAACCCTCCGAAGGAGGCGTGAGTGATACCTCCGCATATGAATACAATGCGGCGGGAAACAATATATGTCCCTACAATACCGCAAGCAACAGCAGTAAGTAAACTTGCCCAAATGGCGTTTTGAAAGAATGTATATTGTAAAATGTCCATATTCCGGGCTGTTGATTTTTAAATGTTTTTCTATCGTTCTTCGATGATGAGCAGCGCTTCATCTTTCAGTTGTTCCGGCAAATTTATGTTACGGAGTTGCAGGCTATGCAGCCATCCGGAGACTTCCGTTTCGCGAAGTGTATAGAGCACTTCGCGAAATGCTTCGATTTCCGGGTCTTTGTATTCGTCCGGTGCTGTTCCGCGATAAACGTCTAACTCTTCATCATCGTAATATTCAATTTTTTTATTTACGGCATTAAGCAGGCTGTCGCGTTCGCACACTTCATGCTGACCGCAACATTCCGCAGGAACAGCCGTACTGCCGTCGGCGTCATCATCCTTCTCCGTACAGCTGTTTTCCGCTAAACGTCGTCTATAATTACCGAAGGCGCCGGTTATAGCCGTTACAATACCCAGAATAATTATTCCCGAAACCAGATACCACATGCCAGTCATACAAGATTAATTTTTATCATAAGCCGGACTTAGTAATTATTCGTTATGGAGAATCCGGCTTTTTTAAGATCGTCCCAGTATGAAGGATAACTTTTCGATACGACTTCCGGATCGGAAATATGTATGCCGTCCGGCCTGCGCATGGAAATGGGAGCAAAAGCCATGGCCATACGGTGGTCTTCGTAAGTAGCGACGACCGGAGACGGTATCGTTCGGCTTCGCTTTCCGTTCCATTCGAGAGTGTTATCGTCGTATACAGTTACCGGATAACCGAATTTGCGCAGTTCTGTTTGAAGCGCTTCCAGGCGGTTTGTTTCTTTTATTATCAGGCTTTGTAAACCGTAGAACCGGAATGGGATATCAAGCATTGCACAGGTGACGGCCGCCGTTTGCACTATGTCGGGCATTGAAATGAAATCGAAAGTCAACAATGCATCGTCGACCTCCGTTTTCTTTTTTGTAAGCGTAACGCCCGAAGATGTAAAAGTTGTTTTTACGCCAAGTTTATCAAACAACGCGGTAATGGCGGCATCTCCCTGCAGGCTGTCGGGCGACAATCCCGGCAGGGAAATCCGGGCGTCTTCGTTTTTGCATAAAGCGATCATTGCGTACCAGTAAGAGGCCGCACTCCAATCCGGTTCCACCGTAAAATTTTCTGCGGCAGCGTATTGTTGTGGCGGAATGGTGAAAGTTTGCCCTTCTTCGAAAATGCACACGCCGAACGTCCGCATAAGTTGTACGGTCAGGTTGATATAAGATCTGGAGATGACGTTTCCCGTCAGGTGGAGGCGCATACCGTTCGTCATAAGCGGAGCAATCATCAGCAAAGCCGAAATATATTGCGAACTGACGCCACCGTCTAACGATACTGCCCCCCCCGGCAATGTCCGTCCGTCGATCCGTAAAGGCGGAAAACCTTCTTTCTCGGCATATTCAATTTTAGCGTCCAGCGACCTGAGAGCATCGACTAAGAGTTTTATCGGGCGATTTTTCATTCTTTCCGTACCGGTAATCGTCCAAGAGCCGTTCTTTACTGATAGAAAGGCCGTTAAAAAGCGCATAGCTGTGCCGGCAGCTCCGACATCGATATTGCGGCCGCCGTCATTTAGCGCTTTTATCATCACCTCGGTATCGTCGCATACCGATATGTTTTTTATCTCTTTCGGGCAACGGCATAAGGAATTTAGTATTAATATCCTGTTACTGATACTTTTAGATGCCGGCAAAAGTATGTCATCATTCAGTCTCTCAGGAGCTTTTATAAGATAATTCATGATCCCTGTTTTTAATGAAAATGCAAAAGTACAATTTTTTTGAATTTTTTTTCCGACAATTTGCGTTATCTGTGAAAGTTTTTTTTTAATTTTGCAGGCGGTCATCATACATGATTGTTTACAGATAATTAAAAGACAAAGAATTAGAATAAAGAATTTGGAATAGTAATATAAATAATTTTTAAAGTTAACTGTTATGAATAGAAGATTTTTTTTGCCTTTCCTTGTATTGGCTACAATTTTAACATTCTCGGCTTGTTCGGGAAAATTAACTCCGTTATCGGAGCAGTATATCAAGGCTGAACCTCAGCCACTTGAAGTAATAGGAGGAGAAGTGCCTGTTACAATCAACGCGACATTCCCTGCTAAATGGTTTAACAAAAATGCCGTAGTTACCGTGACACCGGTGCTTCGTTACGCTACTGGAGAAACGTGGGGGACTTCTTATACATTCCAGGGAGAGAAGGTAAAAGCTAATAATCAGGTAGTATCTTATGCTTCCGGCAGTAATGTAACTATGCGTTCAAAATTTGAATATAAACCGGTGATGAAAAAATCGGAGTTATATCTCACATTCGACGCTAAAATAAAGAACAAAACCGTGAAGTTGCCGGATATCAAAATTGCCGAGGGTGTGATTGCAACATCGGCGCTGGCTGATGCTGCGACGGCTACCCCTGCTGTGGGCGCCGATAAGTTTCAGCGTATCATAAAAGAAGCTTATGATGCAAATATCATGTTTTTGATACAACAGGCGGAATTGCGCTCAAAAGAATTGAACAAGAGCGAGATTAAAGAATGGCAGAATCTCGTGGAAAATGCAAACGAAGCTCCCAACCAGAATGTGGCGATAGAGATTTCGGCATATGCATCTCCCGATGGCGGCGTGAAACTGAATGACGCTCTGGCTGAACGTCGTGAAGGTAATACGGCGAAATTCCTGGAGAAGGAACTTAAAAAACTTAAGATTGACGTTCCGGTGGATGCCCGTTACACCGCTCAGGACTGGGAAGGATTCCGCGACCTCGTATCAAAATCGAATCTTCAGGATAAAGACTTGGTACTTCGTGTACTGTCTATGTATAATGATCCGGAACAGAGAGAACGTGAAATAAAGAATATTTCTACCATATTCAAATCGTTGGCGGATGAAGTTCTTCCCCAGTTGCGTCGTTCACGTCTGACTGCAAATATTGAAATTATCGGAAAGTCGGATGAAGAAATAACAACTTTGGCAAAAAATGATGCCGGAAGCCTTACAATTGAAGAGTTATTGTATGCAGCGACATTAACGGCTAAAAATGCGGAGAAAGAGGCTGTTTATACGAAAGCAAGCAATATTTATCCGAATGACTATCGTACATGGAATAATGTGGGTATACAGCGTTTCCTCGCCGGCGATTATGAAAAAGCGGAGCAGTTGTTTAATAAATCTAATTCTATTAAGAATAATAGCGAAGCGAATGTTAACTTGGGACTTCTTGCCCTGCTTAAGGGCGATAAGAGCAAAGCGCAGCAGTTGTTGGGGAATGCATCCGGTGTGCCCGTATTAGGCGAAGCGCTTGGTCTGCTTTATCTCGAACAGGGCGACTATGCAAAAGCCGTCAGCTCGTTTGCCGGGGCAAAGAGTAATAATGCCGCTCTCGCTCAGATACTTACAAAAGATTACAGTACTGCTGCTCAGACACTGAATAGCGTTAAGAACGCCGATGCAATAACGGATTATCTGAAAGCTGTTGTCGCTGCACGTACAAATGATTCAAATGGAGTAGTAAATAACCTGAAAGCAGCTATTGGCAAAGATCGCAGTCTTGCTAAGGAAGCAGCTATTGATCTGGAGTTTGCTAAATATGCGAACAATGCATCTTTTACCGACTTGATTAAATAATATTGTTGAGGTAATATATGTTTGTAAACAATAAGGGGCGGATACTTGTATAAAGCAAGCAGCCGCTTCTTTTTTTTTAATAAAGTACATATACAAAACAGTGCTTTTTATTTGTTTTGTTACTGATAACGTTATTGTGTAATAAAGAGTTTGATCCTTTGGGGCTTGAGCAAGGGATATCGAATCTTGAACGGGAAGCAGGAACTTTAAAAGAGGATATCAATAAGTTGCTGTTGGCAGACTTATTCGGGATTTGCAGTAAAAAAAAACAGGCATTTATTCCGAAAAACTGTCTTTGGCAGTTTTAATGCCTGATAGAATATTATAGTAATTTCTTTGAAAAAAAATAATGAGGCATATTGGATATATCATTCTAAGTGTAGCGCTTGTCATTGTATCGTCGTGCGCAAAAAAAACGAAACGGGCGGAAATACAAATCAGACCCGAAATTCCGGTGGACTGGTTACTGTTTGAAGCGGAGGATTTTGTAATTCGTTATCCGCCGGATTGGGAGATACGGGAAAATATGAACGGTACGGTCGTTTGTTTGCTGTCAAGGCCTGCATCGGGCGGCGATCTTTTTCGCGAGAATGTAAATCTTGTGACGGAAAGATTGACGGAAGATATGGGTATAGATAAGTATGCCTCGTTATCAATGAGGAAAATCGGCAATAAATATGAGATAAAAGAGCAAAAAAAATATGTCGCCGGCGGACAGGAGTCTTATCATGTCCGATTCGCCGGCGCTGATCGCCTCCAGATTGAACAAAAATACTTCTTGAAAGGTAAAAAAGCCTTTATAGTGACATTTACTTATGAATTGCAGGAATCCGATAAAATAAAAGATACGGGCGATAAAATTATTAATTCTTTCGGGATTAAGTGACATTTTATCATTTAATATGCACTTTTTCCTTTATCTTTTTCATTTGTATCGTTTTTCTTTTATGGATGGTTTTTTTGAAAAAGTTTCGGAGAATCCCTGTCAAAAAGAATTTCAAAAAAAGATAATCTTCGTTTTTGTTTTTTTGTTGTTAGATGGAAAGTTTATATCTTTGCATATTATATTATCAGTAAATCAATTGAAAATGGAAAATTCCGAAACAGAAAAAATTGACAAGTTGGATCATCAAATTCTGGAGATTATTTCTAAGAATGCGAGGATTCCTTTTAAAGATGTAGCAGAAGCATGTGGTGTATCAAGGGCAGCTATTCATCAACGGGTGCAAAGACTTATCGAATCGAAAGTGATTATTGGTTCCGGCTATCATATTAATCCGAAGATGCTGGGTTATAACACTTGCACATATATCGGCATAAAACTTGAACGCGGGTCGATGTATAAAGATGTAGTTCCGCAACTGGAAAAGATACCGGAAATTGTCGAGATACATTATACAACAGGCCCTTATACGATGTTGATAAAACTGTATGCGCGTGATAATGAGCACCTGATGGAGCTTGTTAACAGTAAGATTCAGGAAATACACGGAGTGACAGAGACCGAGACGCTTATGTCGTTGCGTACCAGCCTTAAACGTGAATTACCTGTCTAAGCGACAGAAAAAACAGAGGTTTATTACAATGATTTCATCAATTAACAGGAGGTTTCTCATGTCTGTATATCAGCAAACAGGCATAAAGGTTCTGTGCTTTCTGCTGGTATCCGCTTCTTCGTTTGCAAATAAGAGTTATTGCTTTCGTCTTTATCTGAAGGATAAAGGAGAGTCGTCGTTCAAAATATCTTCTCCCGAAGCGTTTTTGTCGGTAGAATCCGTTAACCGGCGTATGTTGCGGGAGGTCTTTATTGACGAGACCGACTTCCCTGTTTCTCAGGCTTATATGGATGAGTTGACGGCTGTCGGCGTTTCGCCGGTAGTGCAGAGTAAGTGGATGAAAACGGTAGTTGTGGAGAGTCCGGATAGCGCCGTTGTGGAAAAACTGAAAGCAATTTCATTTGTAGATTCCCTGAAATGCGTATGGAACGGCGTCAATCGTCAGGAGGTATTATCGTGTGAGGAGGAGAATGATGATACGTCGTTGTTTGTGTCGATGGATAATCCGCTTGAGAAACTTTACGGTTATGCGGAAGATCAGATGGAAATGCTTAACGGCTTGCGTTTACACACGTCTGGCTATCGCGGCAAAGATGTTCGTATTGCGCTTATAGATGCCGGGTTTATGAATGTAAACAGGATAGATGTCTTTTCGTCGATGAAACTGTTAGGCGTCCGTAACATAACATTCCCGGGGCGCAGTGTTTTTTGTGAAGACGACCACGGGACGAAAGTCCTTTCATGCATAGCCGCGAATATGCCGGGAGTGATGGTCGGTACGGCCCCGGATGCGTCGTTTCTGCTGGTAAAAAGCGAAGATACGCGGGGAGAATTTCCGATAGAGGAAGATTTGTGGGTTGCCGCCGTAGAATATGCCGATAGCGTTGGCGTCGATATCGTATCCTCGTCGCTGGGTTATTTTCGTTATGACAGTATTGTTGATTATTATAGCCGGTCGGATTTAAACGGACAGACGGCCTTTGTCAGCCGTATTGCCGAGATAGCCGCAAAAAAAGGCATATTGGTGGTATGTAGCGCCGGTAATGAAGGTAATAGTGAGTGGGAGAAGATAACGTTTCCGGCGGATGTGCCGGATATTCTAACCGTCGGAAGCATTACTTCCGACAGGGAAAAAAGTTCGTTCAGTTCTGTCGGGATGACGGCGGATTATCGGATAAAACCGGATGTAGTCGCTTTGGGTACAATGGTATGCGTGATAGGCTCTTCCGGTCAGGTTCAATATACGAACGGCACTTCGTTTTCCGCCCCGATGGTGGCAGGTATGGCGGCCTGTTTGTGGCAGGCTTTCCCTCTTTTAAAAAATGCCGAACTGATAAAACTGATAAAAGATTCCTCAAGTCAGTATCAACGACCGGATGCTCAACTGGGATACGGTATTCCCGATATGTTTAATGCATATAATAAAGCGAATAACGATGCCCTGCGGAATTTCTAAGTCGGGTTCGGATAACCGTTTTCCCGGAAGCCGGCAGTGGTGGTCCGAAGGAAACAATTATTTTCATGAAGGCGATTCCTGTGGCGTGATGTCGCTGTCGGAGCTCAATTCTTTTGTTCGGAATACGCTGAACAGCGCTTTTCCCGAAACGTATTGGGTACGTGCCGAAACAAGCGATGTACGCGTAAATGTTGCGTCGGGACATTGTTACCTGGAATTTATCGACAAAGACGAACGTTCCGGGCAGATCGTCGCCAAGGCGCGTGGCGTCGTGTGGGCAAGAACGTTTCAGATGCTTAAGCCTTATTTTGAGCGGGAGACGGGACAGGTTTTCAAATCGGGATTGAAGGTGCTTGTGAATGTTTCGGTAGAATTTCATGAGCTGTACGGCTACAGCCTTAATGTGCACGATATAGACCCCTCGTATACGGTGGGCGATCTGGTTAAGAAGCGTAAAGAGATTGTCCTTCGATTGCAGAAGGAAGGGATTTTCGGGTTGAATAAAGAGTTGCCGTTTCCGTTGTTGCCGCAGCGTATAGCAGTCATTACATCGCCGACGGCAGCCGGATACGAAGATTTTGTCGACCAACTCACATGTAATAAGGAGGGCTTCCCTTTTTATATAAAACTTTTTCCGGCGGTCATGCAGGGAGAGAGGACGGAGGAAAGCATTATTGATGCGCTTGAAAGGATTTTCCTTCATGCCGCTCTTTTTGATGTGGTTGTGATTATTCGCGGCGGGGGCGCTACGTCCGAACTGAGCAGTTTTGACTCCTATCTTTTGGCTGCTAATTGCACGCAGTTTCCTTTACCGATCATCACCGGTATCGGTCATGAACGTGATGATACGGTGGTTGATATGGTTGCTCATTTGCGTATGAAAACGCCGACTGCCGCAGCTTCATTCCTGATAGAATGTATGAACAGGGAAGCCGGACACGTGCAGGAGCTGGAAAATAAAATACATGTCGAGGCGACAGCCCGCATAACACGGGAAAAAACTGTTTTGCACCTGCTTGCGACGAGATTCCCGGTCGTGGTTACCGGACGGATTGAGATTCATCGTATCCGGCTGCATGCAATGACGGTTCATTTGTCGGCATTGCCGCAAAGCTTACGTCGCTGTTCGGAAAGTATTGGTGAAATAGCGCCACGTATTCGGCGTGCTGTCGATTCGGCGCTTTCGAGGCGTGCAACATTCATCGAATCCATGCCTTTACGCCTGCGGAATGCCTGCGGTGTGATATTGTCGGGACGTCACAGGAATTTGGAACTTAATGAACAGTATATAAAAATGGTATCCCCGGAATATATTCTGAAACGCGGCTATACATTGACGGTGAAGGAAGGGAAAATTGTAAAGTATTCGGCTGAACTGCTCGAAGGAGATGAAATAACCGTAAAATTCTCCGACGGCGAAAGAAAAGCTGCAATCCTGTGACAGAAATAAAAAACGAAGAACACGATATATGGAAAAAAAAGAAACGTATAACGAAGCCGTAGAAAAATTGCGGGCTGTCGTTGCAGATATTGAGAATGGAGAACTTGACGTAGATGTCCTTTCGGAAAAAGTGAAAGAAGCGACGCGCCTTATAAAATTATGTAAGGAAAAGCTTTTTAAGGCGGACGAAGAAGTGAAGAAGATCCTCGGAGAACTTGATTCGTAAATGCCGGGGGAGAGGTTTGCCACTTGTATCAAGGTCACATATTAAAGACATGAAGCGGACTGTTATAATCGTTGCCGGAGGTAAAGGCATGCGAATGGGAGGGGGGATGCCGAAACAATTTGTCCCGTTGCAGGGGAAGCCTGTGTTGATGCATACATTAGAGGTTTTTTATCAGTGGGATGCCGCTGTGGAAATATTATTGGTGATCCCGGAAGAACAGGATTCGTACTGGAGGATGCTTTGTAAAGAGCTTGATTGCCATGTTCCTCACCGTATTGTTTATGGAGGCGATACGCGCTTTCATTCGGTGAGGAATGGTTTAAAAAACGTAACGGAAGGAGAGGGTATAATCGCTGTTCACGACGGGGTGCGTCCGTTTGTTTCGCGGGAGGTGATTTCTTCGTGTTTTGCAATAGCCGGCGCTTTCGGGGCGGCCGTACCGGCAGTTCCGATGATTGAGTCGGTTCGGGAAATAAATGGAGACGACAGCCGCCCGTTTGACCGCAATCGCCTTTGTATCGTGCAGACCCCGCAGGTTTTTCGTGCGGATTTGTTACGTCGGGCTTACGGGCAGCCTTATGATGAGCGTTTCACTGACGACGCTTCATTAGTGGAAGCGACGGGTCATGCGGTACGCCTGGTTGACGGCAATCGCGAAAACATAAAAATTACAACACCGGTTGATCTTAAATGTGCAGAGTTTCTGCTTGCGGAGAAAACGAAGGAAATGGAGAAAGAAAATCGTACAGGGGAATTTGAATTTTGGATATAGATGAGCGTTCGATAATGTATTTGACGGGAGTTGGCCCCAAGCGGGCGGAAATCCTCAGAAAGGAAGCAAATATCGTTTCCTTTGAAGATCTGTTATATTATTTCCCGTATAAATATGTGGATCGCAGCCGGTTCTATACGGTGAGTGAAATAGACGGCAGCATGCCATATATACAGTTGAAAGGCCGTATAGTTTTCTTTGATACGGCAGGAGAGGGCAGGAGCCGACGCCTTATAGGGAAATTTGCCGATGGCACGGGTATCGTTGATCTGGTATGGTTTCAGGGGATTAAATATATTACCGATAAATATAAGACAGGACAGGAATATATTGTTTTCGGCAAACCGGCGGAGTTTGCTCATTCGTATAATATTGTACATCCTGAGATCGATCCGGTAGAAAATGCTTCGCAGGTGGCGAACGGACTTGTTCCTTTTTATAACACGACCGAGAAAATGAAGAAAATGTTTCTACATTCGCGTGCCATACAAAATCTGCAGTTCACCCTGTTGACAAACCTTGACTGGTATATACCGGAAACGTTGCCGGCTCACATTCTTTCGGATTTGAATATGATGTCGATTTCGGAGGCGATGAAAAATATTCATTTTCCCGAATCTGCCGAGAAGCTGCGTCAGGCACAGTTGCGTTTGAAATTCGATGAACTTTTTTATATACAGTTGAATATCCTGCGTATGGCCGCACTGCGGCGTAATAAACTGAAAGGCATCGTTTTCCCGGTAGTAGGGGAGGCTTTCAACGTATTTTATAAAGAATGTCTGCCGTTCGCTCTGACAAATGCGCAGAAGCGCGTCGTTCGCGAAATGCGGTCGGATATGCGCAGCGGACGCCAGATGAACCGCCTGCTGCAGGGCGATGTGGGTAGCGGCAAGACGCTTGTGGCCCTTATGGCGATGCTCCTGGCTGTGGATAACGGCTATCAGGCCTGTATGATGGCTCCGACGGAAATACTTGCCAACCAGCATCTTGCCACGATCAGAGAATTTCTGAAAGATATGAATATCCGCGTAGAACTTCTTACCGGCTCTACGACGAAAAAGAAACGCCGCATATTGCTCCCCGACCTCGTTTCGGGTGAAATAGATATCCTTGTCGGGACACATGCGTTGATAGAAGGAACCGTTGTTTTCAACTCCCTGGGGCTGGCCGTTATCGACGAGCAGCATCGTTTTGGCGTAGAGCAGCGTTCGAAATTATGGGTTAAGGATAAAATCCTCCCCCACGTTCTTATCATGACGGCGACGCCTATTCCGCGGACACTCGCGATGACGCTTTACGGCGACCTGGATGTGTCGGTTATCGACGAACTTCCGCCCGGACGCAAGCCCGTTAAAACCGTTCACCGCTATGATACAAAAAGAGCGGAAGTGTTTGAGTTTTTGCGTATGGAAATCCGGAAAGGACGTCAGGTATATGTCGTATATCCTCTTATTGAAGAGAACGAAAAACTGGATTACAAGAATCTTGAAGAAGGATTTGAAACGTTTAAAAAAGTGTTTCCGGAGTACAGTGTATGTATGGTACACGGGAAGATGAAAGCAAAAGAAAAAGACGCCGCGATGCGGCAGTTTGTTTCGGGAGAAGCTCATATCCTTGTTGCTACGACGGTTATTGAAGTCGGCGTGAATGTGCCGAACGCTTCGGTTATGGTTATTGAAAGCGCCGAGCGTTTCGGACTTTCGCAGTTGCATCAGCTTCGCGGGCGTGTCGGGCGTGGAGCGGAACAGTCGTACTGCATCCTTATATCTTCATATAAACTTAGTAATGAGACGCGAAAACGTCTTGAGATAATGGTAAACAGCAATAACGGCTTCGAAATAGCGGAAGCCGACCTTAAACTGCGTGGCGCAGGCGATCTGGAAGGGACGCTGCAAAGCGGCGACGGACTTTTCCTGAAAATAGCAAACCTTGCATCCGACGGGCAAATCCTTCAATTCGCACGCGACATTGCCCAAGGTATCCTTGACGAAGACCCGAATCTGGAAAAACCCGAAAACAAACTCCTCCAGTCGCGGCTCACAGCGCTTTTCCGCCGCAAAATCAACTGGGGACTTATTTCCTGAATTATTCAGATGATTTTATCCCGGAAATTCAAAATATATTTCGTATCATTGCAGTCACTAATTTGAATCATGTATTTGATCAATTATTTATTCGGAATATTAAAAACAAAATAATGTACAGATGAAAAGATTAATAAATACAATCCTGATAATCATCCTGTTAGCAGTGATGACGGGATGCGGAAGCGGCAAACCGTCAACCGATGAATTGATCACGGTCGATGTTACGGCAAAATATCCCCTGCGGGAGTTGATCCTTCAGGACTTCACGGATGTGGAATACGTTCCGCTGGAAACCACTGACGATTTTTTGACTCAGGGTTTCGTATTGACAATGGGCAAGGAAATCATACTGGTAAAAAATAGAATAAACGATGGAGATATTTTTATCTGTGACAGAACCGGGAAGGCCTTGAGAAAGATAAACCGTCAGGGGCAAGGCGCTGAAG
This sequence comes from Tannerella sp., assembly GCA_031283785.1. The sequence continues at coordinate 20,052 of JAITBC010000035.1, forward strand.
AATATCTGTTCATTAACGCGATCGTTCTGGATGAAGACAACCGTGAAATATTTGTCAACGATATGGTAAAAGAAAAAATCCTTGTCTACGATTTATATGGAGAATTCAAACGAAGTATCAGCTACCCGAATAACGTCAGATACGATAATATACACATCTACGACAGGGAGCATTTGATCTGCTATGATTCATCAATAAACAATAAAGGGGGCGAAGCGAGAGGCCGTAAATCCTGGCATTTCATTATATCCAAACAGAATGGGAGTATCATAAAAGAAATCTATATCCCTTTTGAAAAAAACAAATCGCACCGGATAATAAGTGGAGAATATTCGATGACAATACTCTCCGACGATTATTCAATAATCCCTGATCGGGATAATTGGTTACTGGTAGAATTATCATCAGATACCGTATACCGATATTCGCCGGACGACCATTTAATTCCGTTTATCGTAAGAACTCCGCCCGTCCAGTCCATGGAAACGGAAATATTTCTTCTTCCGGTATTTATTACCGACCGTTACTGTTTTATGAACACATCCGGCAAGAGATTTAACCTGGAAAAAATGCATGGATACCCAAGCCCAAGTCTGATGTACGACAAACAGGAAAACACGCTGTTTGAATACACGGTCTACAATGACGATTATTCAAATAAGCAAGAAATAAGACTGAAGCCATCCGTAAATGATGAAATTGCATTTTGGGAAACTTTGGAAGCCAACCAGCTTGTTGAATCTTACAGGAAAGGGGAGTTGAAAGGCCGGTTGAAAGAAGTTGCGGCGAAATTGAACGAAGACGATAATCCGGTGATAATGCTGGTAAAGCATAAGAAATAATGATTAATGGTTGATCGAACAAAAATAGAGCTATGAGAGATGCGGTGAAATATCTGGAGCGCACTTCCTACACAAAAGCCGAGCTGCAGGCTTATGACAAATTTCCGGACATTATCCTTACCACACGCACTTATTATGTGGATGCATTGGCGGAAGGGATAAAAAAAGGGATTGCTGAAGGGATA
>JAITBC010000039.1 GCA_031283785.1 Tannerella sp.
TCCGCCGGCGGCGCTCTGATTTACCGCAACGTTGCAGAAGGTGAAGAAGCGAAAGTCAACCTGCCGACCCGTGGCGTGTATATTGTGACATCCGGAAAAGAAGTCGTCAAAACGATTTATTGACGCCGGACAATAACCGGATAACAAAAGGTTACTGAACAAAACCGGAAGGAGGCTGTCCAAAAGTATTGGGCAGCCTCTTTTTACTGCGATGACGTCATATTTTATTGCCGGCTGAAACGGAACAGATTTCGTCCTCTATCGAACGACCGGATATTTTTCTTAGCACCTCAAAAAAAGATTTAACCGGAAAAAAAGCAATTGATATGCTTGCGGCAGGGTAGGCCTGGAAATTTCACAAAAACATAGTTTTTCGGTAATAAAATTGTAATTTTCCGTCCATACCTTTGCACTGAAAAAATAAGATAAATATGGTAAGATTAAAAGTTTATTTTTTGATTTTGATTTCATGCGTTTGCATGAATAACGCATTTTCGCAGGGTTTTCTTGCTGCGAATACCGGAGAATACCGGGAAAAGAGTGATGTTGTTTCTGCAGAAGCAGAAGGGAACTCCGATTACAAGTGGGAATTTTTTTCGGCAGTATCGGATTCTTTCGATGATGCGGTACTGCTAAACGCCGAAAAAAATGAGTTCGGACAACGTGTGGCTTGCCTGAAAATGCTGGTGAATAAGTATTATATCTGTAAGGAAGAAGTCGTACCGGGTGATCCTACTATGCGGACGCTTATCCGCAAGCCGGATATCTACAATTCGGTTCGCAGAGTGGAAAAACACCTCAAAAAGGAAGTGAAAAAAGGGAATTTGACTTGGCAACAAGCGGCAGATGAACTGACGTTTGTGCTGGAAGTGGCAGTCGCCGCTATTGACGAAAAGGATACCGACAGCTTCGAGGCGTCTCTCGGCGAGTCAAAAAACAGTGCAAATGCACAAATCAAGGTATTCAAACAAGTGAAATTAAATCGTTTCTATTGAAACTGTTATCAAGTAATATTAATTAATAATGAAAACTTTATTTGTATTTTTCGGGATAGCTCTCCTGCTGTCCCAAGGGGTATTATATGCCCAAACAAACGTATTGAGAGGCAAAGTTTCCGACCCCCGTGGGGAAAGTATACCGGGAGTAAACGTCCGGGTCAAAAATACTTCGGACGGTACGGTTACTGATATCGACGGGAACTATTCGCTCGAAGTTTCCAAAGGGCAAATCCTCGTTTTTTCTTATGTCGGTTACGTTGCGCAGGAGCATGTTATTGCAAATCAAACTGTTCTCGATGTAACACTGAAAGAAGAGTTACAAAATCTCAATGAAGTTGTGGTTACGGCAATCGGTATCAGGCAACAGAAAAAACGACTGGGGTATACTACGCAGCAAGTCAATAACGAATCTTTACTGGAATCGCAAACGATGAATGTCGGGAACGCGTTGACCGGACAGATTGCCGGTTTGACCGTCAACAATCCGACAGGTATTTTCCAGGCCCCGCAGATATCGCTACGCGGGAAAACGCCGCTAATCGTTTTGGACGGAATACCTCTGGAAACGGATTTTTTTGATATTAACGGCGAAGATATTGAAAGCATCAACGTACTGAAAGGCCCTACGGCTTCCGCTCTTTACGGCTCAAGAGGAAAAAACGGGGCGATCCTCCTCGTTTCCAAAACCGCGAAAAAAGAAGGACTGGAAGTCTCTGTTTCCACTCGGAACATGGTTACTGCCGGTTTTACGGTTTTCCCCGAATCGCAGAAAGAATATGGAAGCGGCTCAAACGGGAAATATGAATTTTGGGACGGCGCCGACGGTGGAATCTCGGACGGCGACATGACTTGGGGTCCGAGACTGAACACCGGCATAAAAATCCCTCAGTGGAACAGCCCTGTCCGCAACAGGCAGACAGGCGAAGTCATCGACTGGTGGGGCGATGTTTCAGGTACGGTTTATGACGATAAGTCTCTGTACGAAAGAGTGCCTGCCGACTGGGTATCACACGATAACCTGGAAGATTTCCTTCGCGCGGGCTTTGTTACGGACAATAATTTTTCGATTGCCTACAAAGGTGCAAAAGCACGCTATTACGTATCCGGCAAATATTCATACCAGCAGGGACAGGTGCCGAATACTTTGTTAAATACCGGCGGGCTGAATTTCAGTTCTTCATTTGATATTACCGGCAATATACAGTTTGACGCTTCGCTGTCGTACAACAAAGTATATTCGCCCAATTATCCGCGTTACGGTTACGGCCCTAAAAACCATATATACACCATTTTGATATGGATGAGCGCCGACGTAAACGGACGTGAGCTTGCAAAGCATTTATATATTCCCGGACAGGAAGGATACCGTCAGGCAAACTACAACTATGCGTGGTACAACAATCCGTATTTTGCCGCATACGAACTTCAACAAAAGAAAGACTTGAATGTTCTCGACGGCAAAACGCGACTGAATTGGCAAATCTTGCCCAATCTTTCCGTTCAGGGACGTCTGGCTTTGCATCAGACCCAATCATACGAAGACATGCAAAGTCCCAAATCATATATGAACTACGGAGATTCTCGTAATGGCGATTTTAAAAACTGGAATCGCGGCCGTCAAAATTTCGATGCCGATGTGCTGGTTTCATATTTTCAAAATCTCGGCTCAAAGATCAATCTTTCGGCGAATATCGGGTCATCCGTTTTTAACCTGCATACTCAGGAAGAATATCAATCTACCGACGGGCTGATTGTCCCGTTCCTTTACAACCTGAGTAATACGCAAGGCCCGGTCATGGCTTCCAGTAATTATTATGAGAAAGAAATACGAAGCGTTTATGGTACCGCCAATTTAGACTTTTTTGATGCGGTATTTTTGAACGTAACAGCCCGTAATGACTGGTCTTCCACGCTTCCGGCTTCCAACCGTTCGTATTTTTATCCTTCGGCAGCTCTAAGCACAATGGTTTCGGAATACCTGAAATTGCCGAAAACCGTTGATTTCCTCAAGGTATACGGTTCTTGGGCGCAGGTTTCCAGCGATTTGGATCCATATAGCATTTATTCGACTTACAATAAAGGTGTGACGTATGGCTCAACCCCATCCGTTGTTTATCCCGCAGGCATCGTCAATCCGGATATCATGCCGGAAAAATCGACTTCTTATGAATTTGGGTTATCGACGGCTTTCCTCAAAAATAAGCTATCGCTCGATTTGGTTTATTACCGTATTCTTGACGAGAATCGGATTATCAACCTTAACTTGTCCGAAGCCTCCGGATTCGGTAGCCGGAAAGTGAACGGGAATCAATATGCAACCAATGGTTACGAAATCGTACTGGGAATGCAACCCGTTGCGAACAAAATATTAACATGGAATATTTCGGCCAACTGGAGCCGCTCGGTAACAAAACTGACGGAAATATACGGCGACCAGGCGGTATACAATAATCTGAAGGTGGGCGACCGTGCCGACACGTATGTGGCGACCGTTTGGCAGAAAAGCGCCGACGGACGGCTGATTCTCGATGCAAACAACCTGTTGCCGGTCAAAGACCCGTATCCTGCCAAACTTGGGCATACCGATCCGTCGTGGCGATTGGGGCTACACAACAATTTCAAAATAAAAGATTTCCATATAACCGTCGATGTCGATGGAGCATGGGGCGGCTTAATCCGTTCCCTCACAACCGAAAAAATGTGGTGGGGAGGGAAGCATCCTAATTCTCTTGAATACCGTGACGCCGAATATGAAGCCGGAAAACCGGTGTATGTCCCAAATGGTTTAATTGTTACAGGTGGAGAATTAACGCGCGATGTAAACGGAGATATTATTTCCGACACCCGCGCTTACCGGGCGAATACAGAGGCCGTCAGTTGGCAGACGTGGTGTCAGATATATCCCTATCAGGCGGCGGTGTTGGATTCGGACAACAAACAGTTTGCCAATATTTTCGACCGTTCTTTCTTCAAGCTGAGACACTTGTCGGTCGGATACGATTTGGCGAAACGGATTGATTTTGGGAAAATCAAATCTTTTGACATATCTTTGTTCGGATATAACTTGTTGATTTGGAAAAAAGCGCCTTATATCGATCCCGATTTCGGCAACGACGACGATTTGCAGGATCCGGGTGCGCGTTACGCAGGTATTTCGCTCAATATTAAATTATAAAAACAATACATTATGAAACAATTATATTTTATTCTTATCGTTTTATGCGGAGGATTAGCTTCCTGTCAAAGTTTTGAAGAAATCAACGAAAGCCCTAACAATCCGAAGGAAACCCATCCGCAATTGCTGCTTACTCAAATCGAGTGGGATGTTTTCCGTTCCTATCAGGGGACAGATCCGCTTTATGCCGACAAAATGCTGGTGCAAACCGACGGGGAAAACAGCAGTCAATATTATAAATGGACGCGGGGCGGCTTTTCTTTCCTGTCGATGCGGAATGTGCAGAAAATGACGGAAGAAGCCGAACGTATCAACGAAAAAAGTTACATCGCCTTAGGTAAATTTTTCCGGGCATATTATTTTCACAGTATGACGGTGCAATTCGGAGATATTCCCTACGCAGAAGCTTTGAAAGGCGAGTCGGATGCGGTTTATAATCCTGTATACGATAGTCAGAAGACTGTTTTCATGGGTATTATTCGGGAATTGGAAGAAGCCGGCGAACTGTTGAAGAACGAAAATACGATCATACGCGGCGACATCATTTATGACGGATCTACCGATAAATGGCGCCGGATGGTAAATTCTTTTCGTCTGAAGATTTTACTGTCGCTGTCGCAAAAAGAATCCGACCCGGATTTGAACGTCGGAAGCCGCTTTGCCGGAATCGTACAGAATGAACCGCTGATGCGGGATATTGGTGATAACGGGCAGCTGGTTTATCTGAATCAGGAAGGGAACCGTTATCCGGAGTTTAATTCGAGCGGTTACGGTTCGGGAATGTACATTGATTCGACTTTCATCCGGCGTTTGCAGGATCATCGAGACCCGCGCCTGTTCGTTTTCTGCACGCAAACCAAAGAAGCGAAGGAAGCAGGAAAAGCTCTGGATGACTTCACGGCTTACGAAGGCGGCGATCCGGCAGCGCCGTACGGGACGGTCAATGAAAAAGCGACGCAGGGAAAGGTCTCAAAAGTACTGGAACGTTACTACCAGGACCCGACCAACGAGCCGTCCGTATTGTTGGGATATTCCGAATTGCAGTTGATTCTTGCCGAAGCAACCGTTCGGGGATGGATCTCCGGCGATGCGAACGACTATTATCAAAAGGGCGTGAAAGCTTCGTTCAAATTCTACGAAACTTACGCCAAAGGATTAGGCTCGTTTGTGGACGAAGCGGTGGCGGCCGATTATTTGGCGAACCCGGTAAACGACTTGTCGCAGAAAGCGACTGTGGAAGAAAAAATTGAAGCAATCATACTCCAGAAATATTTCCAGTCGTTTTTGCAGGGAAAATGGACGCCGTATTTTGATATGCTTCGGACGGGCTATCCCGAATACCGTCGTCCGTTGGGTGTGGAAATACCTTTCCGCTGGATGTATCCGCAGTCGGAATACGATTATAACGCCCAAAACGTAGCAGAAGCTATCAAAAGCCAGTTTGGAGAAGGAAATGATAAAATCAACCAGAAAACGTGGTGGATCAAATAAGAATTAAAAGTTGAAAATTGAGAATTATGATGAGAAAAATTGTTTTGAGTATTTTGGTGATGTGGATGTTCGGTAGCATGTGCGGACAGAATGTGGAGTTAAGTTTTAATAAGGACGGGAAATTCAAGATTGTACAATTTACCGACATCCACTATAAAACGGGATCGGAAGGTGCGGTAAAAACCATTCAATTGATGAAGCGGATATTAGATGCGGAAAACCCCGACCTGATTGTTTATACGGGCGATGTTATCACCTGCAATCCGCAAAAGCAAGGTTGGGATGAAGTGTTGTCGGTTGCCGCCGAACGCAGGATCCCTTATGCCGTTGTCTTGGGGAATCACGACGACGAACACGATTGGACGCGCAGGCAAATCTTTGATTATATCGATACAAAGCCGTTTTCCCTTGCCCGGAAAGGCGCCGGCGGCATAAAAGGAACAGGAAATTACATCCTGAAAATAGCCGGTAATACGAAAAAGACATGCGCCCTGTTGTATTTTTTCGACTCGAACGCTTACAATAAGGTCGGCGAACAGGAAGGTTACGACTGGTTCGGATTTGACCAGGTGGAGCAGTATCGGAAAGACAGCCGGCGCTATACTCGCGCTAATGGAGGAATACCGTACCCTGCACTGGCATTTTTCCATATACCGCTGCACGAATATACGCTGCTCCGTGATACGACGAAGAATTATGTGAAAAACGCACCCTTCTTTGGCGTTCGAGAGGAAAAGGAATGTCCGGGTATCCTGAATACGGGCATGTTTGCCGCCATGGTTGAAAGCGGCGATGTGATGGGAACTTTCGTCGGCCACGACCACGATAACGACTATATCGGTTATCTCAACGGCATTTGTCTGGCTTACGGACGGTGTACGGGAGTAGAAAGCACTTATAATAAAATCGGTTTCGGCGCGCGTGTTATCGAACTAAAGGAAAACGGCAGAACTTTTGAGACATGGATTCGGGACCAACAAGACCGGCTTTTATACAAAGCAGTTTATCCGGATTCGTTCGTGACGCAGGAAAAACAGTGAATTTTTATCGGTTTCATCTTCATGCGTTTGGAGATCAGGAATTTTCATGTAATTTTGCAGGTTGTTTACTGTAAAATTCAGCTCGTCATGAACACAAACATTCCTTATTTGTTGTATCTGCCTGTTCGTCCGGGTAGTTTTTCCCGCATGTGGGCAGGTATTGTCTGCGTCCTGCTGTCGGTTTTTTCAGTGCAGGCCGTAGAAAGTCGCACCGACAGTATTTTGCCCGTGCGCGGGCTGTCCATAGGCACACCATCGGGCAAGGGGTTGGACGGTTTTCTTCGCTTTATAGAGGAGGAACTTGCCCCGGCGCAATTCAACCTGCTCATTCTTCGCGTAGACTGGGGATATGCCTACGAAACGCATCCCGAGCTGCGTTCCGAGAATCCTCTGTCCAGGGCGGAGGTGAAAAAGATCGTCGCTGTATGCAAAAAACACGGCATCACTGTCGTTCCCCAGATTAATCTGCTGGGGCATCAATCGTGGGCTAAAACTACGGGTAACCTCCTGCGCGTCTATCCCGAATTTGACGAAACGCCGCACGTCAAAACGGAGGATTATCCGGGCTGGCCGAATCCGGACGGACTTTATTGCAAGAGTTACTGTCCGCTGCATCCCGGCATACACAAAATTATTTTTGCGCTGGTCGACGAATTGACCGATGTTTTTGAAACATCTCTTTTCCATGCCGGTATGGACGAGGTGTTCTACATCGGCGATGAGCATTGCCCGCGATGCGGAGGTATTGACAAGGCGGAACTTTTTGCCGGAGAAGTAACCGCCTTGCGCAATCATCTTTCCCTGCAAGGCAAACGGCTGATGATTTGGGGCGACCGCCTGATAGACGGGAAGGTAACCGGCATCGGGGGATGGGAGGCCAGCATGAACAATACGCATCGCGCTATCGACTTGATTCCCAAAGACGTCTTTATCTGCGACTGGCATTACGATCGTGCCGACAAGACGCCGGTATATTTCGCCGTGAAAGGACTGGACGTAGCTATTTGCCCGTGGCGGAAAGCGCCCGTTGCCCTGCAGGAGTTGGACGACATGCTTCGCTTCCGCAAAAGCGCGACAGCAGAGATGAAATCGCATTTCCGCGGTATCATCGCCACCGTCTGGTCGGGCAATGAGACATTCCTGAAGAATTACTACGAAACGCCGGTCGATGCGACTGCGGAATCCGAGGCCGTGACGCTCAAAAAGCTGATGGAGGCGTTCAGGGAGATTTCCGGTTCTTTCCAAAAATCCAGGCCTTAGGAGCGAAAATCAGGATCAGCCGTATAAAAAAATAGAACTTTACAATACCAAATTATTTGATTGCCGGTTTCAGGCAAAAACAAAATAGATGAAATTATTTTGTTTTACCCTCAAATTACACTAATTTTGTCCCCTCGAAAGATTAATCGTTGTATGCAAAAGATTAGAAATATCGCAATTATAGCGCATGTTGACCATGGTAAGACTACACTGGTAGACAAAATGCTTCTGGCGGGAAAGCTTTTCCGTGAGGGGCAGGCCGAACCGGATCAGTTTCTTGATAGTAATGATTTGGAACGGGAACGAGGGATAACGATCCTGGCAAAAAATGTTTCTATCAATTATAAAGGTTATAAAATAAATATTATTGATACTCCGGGGCATGCCGACTTTGGAGGCGAAGTGGAGCGTGTGCTTAACATGGCGGACGGATGCCTGTTGCTTGTCGATGCATTTGAAGGTCCGATGCCGCAGACGCGTTTCGTTTTGCAGAAAGCAATTCAGATCGGGTTGAAGCCGATTGTTGTTATAAATAAGGTGGATAAGCCGAATTGCCGCCCTTCGGAAGTGCAGGAGATGGTGTTTGACCTGATGTTCAGCCTTGATGCGACGGAAGAACAGCTGGATTTCCCAACGATATACGGTTCGGCCAAACAAGGCTGGATGTCGCGCGACTGGAAGAATCCGACAGATAATATCTATACTTTGTTGGATGATATTATCGAATATATCCCCGAACCGAAGACGCTTGAAGGCCCGGCACAGTTGCTTGTCACTTCGCTCGATTATTCGACATATGTCGGTCGCATAGCCGTTGGACGTGTTCATCGCGGGGAGCTTCGGGAAGGACAGAATGTGGCGCTTTGCAAACGCGACGGATCGCAGGTTCGTTCGAGGATAAAGGAGATAGATGTCTTCGAAGGATTGGGACGAAAGAAAGTCGGAGCGGTTTCATCGGGAGACATCTGCGCACTGATCGGCATTGAAGGTTTTGAAATAGGGGAGACTATTACCGATGTAAATATGCCCGACCCGTTGCCGGCGATTGCTATTGATGAGCCGACGATGTCGATGCTTTTCACGATTAATACGTCACCTTTTTTCGGAAAAGACGGGAAGTTTGTCACGTCGCGCCATATCTTCGAACGTCTGGAAAAAGAACTGGATAAGAACCTCGCGTTACAGGTAGAGCCGACCGGTGCAGCTGATTCGTGGAATGTGTTCGGTCGTGGCGTGTTGCATTTGTCGATACTTATTGAGACGATGCGCCGTGAAGGATATGAACTGCAGGTGGGGCAGCCTCAGGTGATCATCAAGGAGATAGATGGCGTCAGGTGTGAGCCGGTGGAGCAGCTTACGGTTAACCTGCCGGATGAAAATGCAAGCCGTGCAATTGATGTCATAACAAAACGAAAGGGAGAGATGATCATGATGGAAAGTAAGAATGAACGTACTTTGCTGGAGTTTAATATTCCTTCGCGCGGAATTATCGGGTTAAATAATTTGATTCTTACGCTTTCGGCCGGTGAAGCGATTATGGCGCATCGTTTTCTGGAATTTCAACCATGGAAAGGCGATATCGAGCGCCGTCAGAATGGTTCGATCATTGCGATGGAAACGGGTATGGCGTTTGCTTATGCATTGAATAATCTGCAATCGCGCGGACGTTTTTTTATTGCTCCGGGCGATGAGGTGTATGCCGGGCAGGTTGTCGGTGAACATACGAAAGAGGGTGATTTGGTAGTGAATGTTACAAAATCGAAGAAACTTACGAATATGCGGGCTTCCGGGTCGGATGAGAAAATATCTTTGGCGCCTCCCGTCATATTCAGCCTTGAAGATGCACTTGAATATATTAAGGTCGATGAATACGTCGAAATAACGCCTCATTTCATGCGTATGCGTAAAATAGTACTTGATGAAACGGAGCGCAAGCGTCAAAATCGTTAATCGGACGACAGGACGCTGCGAGCGTTAAAGAAATATGATCAGACCTGATTTTAAGATGTGTTATAAGCTATAATATGTTCGTATGATTTGATTTTTTATGTTTGATACAAAAGGGTGTATAATTTTGTTGAAAATGAGATAACGTGTATATGTATTTATGGTGAGGATGAAAAAAGGTAATTATGGAAAAAAAGCGTATATTAGTCGTAGATGATGAGGAAAATCTTTGTGAAATACTCAAGTTTAATCTCGAAAAAGTCGGTTATGAAGTAGATACGGCATTATCTGCCGAAGATGCATTGAGTATGGACCTTTCCGTATATTGTTTATTTATTCTTGATATTATGATGGGAAATGTTTCCGGTTTTCAGATGGCAGGAATTATTAAAAAGAACAAAAGTCTTGCCGCTGTCCCCATCATATTCTGCACATCCCGGAGTTCGGAAGATGATATTGTATGCGGTTTAAATTTGGGAGCAGATGATTATATTGCCAAACCTTTTTCCATAAAAGAAGTATTGGCGCGTATTGAAGCGGTGCTTCGCAGAAGTAATAACGCCGGTATTTATGAACAGGACGGCGAATCGTTTCAGTATCAGAAACTGAAACTCGATATGGTATCCAAGAAGGTCTTTGTTGAAGATGCGGATATTTCATTGACGAAAAAGGAATTTGAAATATTGTCGTTACTGCTGCAGAAACCCGGGAGAGTCTTTTCACGCGAAGAGTTGCTTAAAATCGTATGGCCGGATGATGTCTTTGTTACAGACCGTACGGTCGATGTGCATATTACCCGCTTGCGGAAAAAGATCGCTCCGTATGACCGGAATATTGTCGCCCGTCTGGGATATGGATATTGCTTCGAAATGTAATTGCGGGGAAATTGTAACGGGAAAAGTTGTTTTTTTATTACCACAGCTATGAGTGTTTCCGAAAAAGCATATCCTAAATTTCATCTGCGGTTTTTTGGATTGGTGATATTTGTTATTTTACTGATTAGTTTATGTTTCATTATTTTTCAATATATAAGGGAGAAGCAATATAAGATTGATTTACTGAACTGTAAGCTGATGGGATATAACGATTTCATCGATTTGGAAATGAGGCGGGGCTTGCCGATAGAGGATTTTTATCTGGAAGACATTTCACGTTTTTCGTTGATAGATTTTTCAGGTAAGATTTTATATGATTCGGAATTTCCGGATATTAATCTTTTTGAAACAAGTTGCCGGCATAAAGAAATAAAACAGGCGATGGTGAAGGGGATAGGCTATGATATCCGTCAGTCTGCTATTGTTGAAGGCGTATATTTTTTCTCGGCGAAGAAATATGACAATTATATCATTCGTTCCGCCATCCCTTATGATTTGGTTCTTGCGTCAAGCCTCAGAGTTGATCCGTTGTTTCTTACGGTTACGTTTTTGATACTGACAATTTTCATCATTGTTTTTTATAAGGTGACAAGCCTCCTCGGACAAAATATAAATCGCCTCAAAGATTTTGCGACGAAAGCGGAACATGAAGATATGGACGAATATCCCGTACATTTCCCCAATGACGAGCTGGGCGATATATCGCGTCATATAGTACAAATATATACCCGGCTGCAGAAAACAAAACAAGCGCTCATCGTAGAACAGGACAGAGTGCTTAAACAGAAGGAAGAACAGGAGTTGCTGAAAAAACAACTGACGCAGAATATCTCTCATGAGATTAAAACGCCGGTAAGCAGTATACGGGGATATCTTGAAACGATTATAAATGTAAAAGATTTGCCGGAAGAGACCCGAAACAGTTTTATCGTAAAATGCTATAAGCAAAGCACCCGCCTTTCGTCTTTGTTGCATGATATTTTGACGCTTAACCGTATGGACGAGGTGCCCGGGCTTATCACAAAAGAAAAAATAGATTTGGCCGAACTCATATCTGTTGTGCTTTATGACGTGTCGTTGCTGCTGTATAAGAAAAAAATCAAAGTGTATAATCGTACCGAAAAATCGGTGCTTGTGTGTAATGGAAATCATTCGTTACTGTATTCCGTTTTTCGTAATCTTATTGATAATACCGTCGCGTATGCCGGTGAAGGTGTGAGCGTTTATATAGAATGTGACGACGGGGATCCGGATTATTATCACTTTTCCTTTAGCGACAATGGAATCGGTATCGCTGACGAACATCTTGAAAATATTTTCGACCGTTTTTATCGGGTGGATAAGGGTCGTTCCCGCAAAGCCGGCGGAACGGGTTTAGGCCTGTCTATTGTTAAAAATGTGCTGCTTATTCACGGAGGCGCTATTAATGTCAGACAACGTCCCGGAGGAGGGGTGGAGTTCGTCTTTTCCATTAAACGATGATTGTAGTCGGTCTGCACGCTATTTTGCCGCAAAAATTAAAGCTTTTTAACCGGAAATTGAAGGCCTGTGCGGGGTGGCAGGCGTGACCGTAACAGATTGCGTCGCGGAAGAAAAAATAAACAGATTTATTTTGCGTTACACTCGGTTTGTATTATCTTTGTCCCCGGTTTTGGTGTAACTGTGTCGCGTTCGCGCTCGGTTAGTAAAAGGGAATCCGGTGTAAATCCGGAACTGTGCCCGTAGCTGTAAGTTTTTTGTCCCTCGGCATTTCTCATTGGCCACTGACTTATGAAGTTGGGAAGGCTGCCGGTGAAAGGGGAAACAAGTCAGAAAACCTGCCGGAATCTTAAAAAAAACAACATTTCGGGTAAGGATGTTGAAAGTTTGATTTTTATGCAAAAACGATGGATTGCTAAATTGAGCATGTACTTTATGAGTGCATGGGTTGTTCCGTTTACGGTCGTCTCGGCGCAGAATAACCGGCAGGCGGCGGATACCGTGAAATCGCGGCAGCTTCCCGAGGTGGAAATTGTCACGTATCCTCGCATATCCGTCGCACGGCAAGCGGCTCCGCTTCAGATTCTTGACGGTAAAAGCATTATTCGTCTCGGAATACAAGACTTGTCCGAAGCCGTGCGCCGTTTCTCCGGCGTTACGGTAAAGGATTACGGAGGGATAGGAGGCCTTAAAACCGTTTCGATCCGCAGTCTCGGAGCGCACCATACAGCCGTCGGCTACGATGGCGTCGTTATTTCGGACGCTCAGAGCGGACAGGTTGATATAAGCCGTTTCACGCTTGATAATGTGGAAATGATTTCGCTTTCTATGGGGCAGAGCGACGAGATATTTCAGACCGCACGCATATATGCTTCTGCCGGGGCGCTGAATATAAAAACACAGAAACCACGTTTTTCCGGTGATAACGCGGATTTTTTAA
>JAITBC010000101.1 GCA_031283785.1 Tannerella sp.
AAAAATAACCGCTCCGGCGATTACGAGTATTATATCAATGAACCGATACGCACGAACGACGCTAAAGCCGTCGGCCCGTTCATCAATGCGATGATAGAGATGGATCTTGCACGCCGGTAATTATCATCTCAATTCTTTTAAATCAAAACAGACTATAATCAGATTTTTTTCATCCGTCATAAGATTATGCCCCTAATGAACTTTTCTTCCTATATTTGCGAAATTAAATTGCATTCACTTGTTGAATCTACAGAATAAATGAATCCTGAAAAAAAACGCAAACAGCCATGGCAACTACAAAGCATTTCAGTTTTACCGATTTTTACTCGGCGCATTACCGGAAGATATTTTTGTTCGCCAAATCCTATGTACACGATACATGGATAGCAGAAGACATTGCCGCCGAAGCCCTGATCTGCCTATGGGAAACGGCTAAGAAATACGAAATTCGCCATCCTCTGACGTTCCTGTTCGGCGTTGTAAGAAACAAGGCTGTCGATTACCTGCGGCAGGAAATAACACGGCAGGAAGCGCTGAAGACAATGTCGGAAATCGGGATACGCGAACTCAACACACGCATCTCGACGCTGGAAGCCTGCGAACCCGAAAAAATCTATTCGCAGGAAGTGATGGAAATCGTAGAAGCAACATTGAAGACCCTGCCGCCAAAAACCCGCGAAATTTTCCGTATGAGCCGCTTCCGGAATCTGCCGAAAAAAGTCATCGCCGACAGGCTTAACATATCGACCAAAGGCGTTGAATATCACCTCACCAGAGCGCTTAATGCTTTGCGGGTGAGTCTGAAAGACTATCTGCCCCTTTTCTACTTTATGTTTTTTTATAAATAAAAAACGTTTCTTTGTTTAGGTGATATGCCTGTTGAAACGTACCAACTATATGAATCCCGCAAAATGAGGATTCAAAAGAAAAGAAATGAGTACGGAACAACTTGAAAAATATTTGGCCGGCGACGCCTCGCAACAGGAGAAAGAAAGCGTGCAACGGTGGCTGGAGACGGACGAAAAGAACCGTAAAGAATTTTCCACATTACGGATGCTGTACGACGTCACGCTGGCGCACTTGCCCGACGAAGCAGCGCCTGTCCGGAGGCAGCCGTTTGCCGGGTGGCTAAAAATAGCGGCTGCCATACTGATTACGTTCATGTGTTCGTATTATTTCCTCCGACCGGCGCCGGCAGAGGATAATGCCATCATGCAAACGCTGCATGTTCCGGCCGGACAGCGGGCGGAGCTGACGTTGACCGACGGCACGAAGGTATGGCTAAATTCCGGGACTACCTTTTCCTTTCCCGACCGTTTCTCCGAAACGGCACGTGAAGTGACTATGGATGGAGAAGCCTATTTTGAAGTAACCGAAGACAGTGCTAAGCCCTTTTCCGTGCACACCCGGTCGTATGATATCCGGGTACTGGGAACGGTGTTTAACGTCATGGCCTACAGCAACGAACAGAGACAGTTTGAGACATCGCTGATACGGGGCGAAGTGGAAATCATCCCGTCCGGCGACGGCCGGCCGATCAAACTCATGCCGGGAAAACGGATTTATGAATCCAACGGACGGACGACCGTCGACGTAATCCCCGACTACAGCCATTTCCTTTGGAGAAAGGGTATCATCAGTTTTGAAAATGAACGTATAGAAAATATATTAAAACAGTTCCAACTGTATTACGATATTGAAATACGGAATGAAAATACGGCGATCAACGACATGCGATATACAGGGAAATTCCGTATCCGGGACGGAATAGAACACGTATTGAATGTGTTGAAGATACCGACCGGATTGCGTTATTACAAAGATGACGAAACCAATTTCATTCTGATAAAATAATACGAATTTGTCAAACCCTGCTAAAATTTAATGCCTATGGAAATAAGAACGAAAAGAAAACGGCCATGAAAAAAAACCGGAAAATGGGCAAACATTTTCCGGCGAATAAAGTCAACACCTGGCTCAACCTGATGATTTAGAGAATTAGTATTAACTTTACAGATTTACAAAGGTATGAAAAAAAATCAAACAAACAGTATCTATAAAAAAGAATTAACCAAAACAGAACATCAATTAAAACATGCTGTTAAGATCATGAAAATACAATTTATGTTTTTATTTATATGTTGTACGGGAATATATGCTACGGAAATCCGTTCGCAGGATGTGAGAATATCTCTCGGAGCGAACAACGTAACCGTAAAGGAAATCCTCCTGCAGATTGAGGAGAAAACGGAATTTCTGTTTCTCTACAATCAGGAGGAAGTAGATGTGAGCCGGAGGACTTCCGTGAATGTCAGAAAAAAGAATGTCTCCGAAATACTCTCCGAACTGTTTAACGGAACGGATGTCAGATATATCATGGAAGGCACAAACATCGTACTGGTAAAACTGCCGCCCGCCGTGATGCAGCCGTCCGTCACCCTCGCCCGGCAGGACGACCGCAGAATATCCGGAACCGTGACGGACGAAAAAGGCGAACCGATCATCGGCGCCAATATTATGGAAAAGGGAACAACGAACGGAACCGTGACTGATTCGGACGGGAACTTCTCGCTGGAAGTGACGGACAACACCATCCTGCAAGTCTCCTATATCGGGTATATCGCGCAGGAAATCAGCGTCTCATCCGCAATGAATGGTAGCAAACAGCTAATAATAAGGCTTATAGAGGACACAAAAGCGCTGGAGGAAGTTGTGGTTGTCGGTTACGGTATACAGAAAAAGGTGAACTTGACCGGCGCAGTGTCTTCCGTAAGCAGTGACGTACTGAATAAACGACAAGTAGGACAAACTTCGCTGGCATTGCAGGGGGTGGCTCCGGGTGTGACGATCACACAGCGTAACGGACAACCCGGTGTGGATGGAGGTGATATTCGCATTCGCGGGATAGGCACATTAAACAATGCCAATCCCTTGATTCTTGTCGACGGCCTTGAAATGGGGCTAAATAATCTGGATGTAAATACGATCGAGTCCATTTCCGTCCTGAAAGATGCGGCGTCAGCGTCCATCTACGGTTCAAAGGCGGCAAATGGCGTTATCCTCGTAACCACCAAAAGAGCTCAACAGGGAAAATTCAATATTGCCTACAACGGTTACATCGCTCAACAAAGTCCTACCGACCTGCCTGAAAAAGTAAATGCAATTGATCATATCCTGTTGTTGAATGAGTCAAAAATCAATGCAGGGGCAGGCGTGGTCTACACAGACGAACAAATCAACAATTGGAAAACATTAGGACCATCCGACCGCGATCATTATCCTGATGCGGACTGGCAAAAAGCCCTTTTACAGGGAAGCGGATTACAACAAAATCATAATTTGACGCTTACAGGAGGTACCGACAAGTTGAAAGTGCTGGCCTCGCTCGGATATATGGGACAGGACGGCATTGTCAAGAATGTCGGATTCCAGCGGATATCCCTGCGGTTGAATACGGATATTGTCTTTTCCAGACAATTTTCATCCTCTCTGG
>JAITBC010000174.1 GCA_031283785.1 Tannerella sp.
CCGTCATCTCTGTTGACCCGCATGAGATGAGAATCAAATATGACTCCCTGAGCAGCCGTCAGGTTCCTGTCGTTGCAAATATAATCGTTAATACCCAACCGGGATTCCAGCTATCCGGCAGCATAAAAATATCACATCCGGAAGTTTGTTTGTATGGCAGCCATGAAATTCTTGACACGTTGCGGGGCGTTAACACGAAATTTTCTGCATTAGAAAATGTTTCGGACACGAAGGAGCTGATTGTCGGTCTGGATTTACCTGCCGGTGTGAAAGCCGATCATGAAACGGTAAAACTGACGGTTCCGGTAGAGGAATTTACCGAAAAAAGAATACAGTTGCCGGTATTGTGTCGTGGTATACCCGTCGGCTGTACCCTGCGAATATTCCCGTCGACCGTTGACGTCGTGTGCGATATTCCACTCTCGCTATTCAAAGAGTTGACGGACGATAAGCTTGAAATACAACTCTCGTATGATGAATTTAAAGAAAACCGGTCGACAGGAAAATTGCCGGCGAGACTTACGAAAAAACCGTCGTGGGTCGTGAATGCTGTCATCATTCCCAATGAAATAGAATTTATTATAGAACAGCCGGAGCATGATTAAGATAGGTATTACAGGAGGTATAGCAAGCGGTAAATCCGTTGTCTCATCACTGCTTACAATGAACGGAATCTCAATATATACGGCAGATACTGAAAGTAGACGACTTTCGGATAATTCGCCGGTTATACGTGAAAAACTAATAGCTTTGTTCGGTGATGATATCTACGTAAGTGACCGGCTTGACAGGAATCGTCTTGCTTCATATATCTTTTCCGACGGGAATGTCCTGAAGAAAGTAAATAAGATCATTCACCCTGTTGTCAATAAAGATTTCCGGACATGGGTAAAGCAACAGAGAGGTCGTATATGTGGAATCGAATCGGCCATATTGTTTGAATCGAAATTCGATAAAATGGTCGACATTGTCCTTCTGGTGTACGCTCCGGTAGAACTAAGGTTGACGCGTGCAATGGAACGTGACGGTGCAACCGAATCCGATATCATGAAACGGATGAATCGTCAGATACCGGATGAATTAAAACGCAAACATGCTGATTTTGTAATAATAAATGACGGAGTGCAGGCGTTAATACCTCAAATAGACCGTTTCCTGAAGTTGTTACCTTAAAAATAACCCCGCTCGTTGTGATGCGCCTTTGTGATGCCTTCTCGTAAGCCCGCAATGCTTAGTGATGCTTTCCAATGCCTTCGTAAATGCTTTCGTAAAAGCATTCACAATGCCTTCGTAATGTTTCGCCTTCACAAAGTATGTATTCTTTTCCCCGAAGATTATAATGTTTAATATAATGATAGTTATTTGTGCGTGTTGGATGATAAAAACAAATAAAATTGCAGATATTGCTTATAATAATTAATTTTTTCATTACTTTTGTACTCGGTTTTTTGAGTTCCGAACTTTGTAAATTCAAAATAAATAAAATAGTATAGATATGAACGAAGAAATAAAACAGATAGCCGAACGTCTGAAAGGACTTCGGGATGTGCTGGGAATCAGTATTTCAGAGATGGCTAAGGCATGTAAAATTTCACCCGAAGAATATTTGAAACTGGAGAGTGGAACAGTGGATATATCGGTAAGTATACTTCACAATATTTCGCAAGTTTACGGTGTAGAGCTGACGACGCTCATGTTTGGCGACGAACCTCGGATGAGCGCTTATTTTGTTACCCGTAGGGGAAAAGGCGTGTCTGTAGAACGAACCAAAGCTTATAAATACCAGTCGCTGGCGGCCGGATTTTCAAAGCGTAAAGCCGACCCTTTTATGGTGACCGTACACCCTAAACCGGACGGCGAGCCGATGTATCTTAATTCACATGCCGGACAGGAATATAATTATGTTATAAGCGGACGCATGTTGATACGGATAAACGGTAAGGATATTATTCTGGAAGAAGGTGACAGCATATATTTTAATTCGGAACTGCCGCACGGAATGAAAGCGCTTGACGGTAAGGAAGTGAAATTTCTGGCGATAATACTGTAATGATCGGACATTGATGCGAAATACATTTTACACATTAATATATTAAACAAAACTTGAAGATGTTAGAAAGGTTTTTGGTGCAAACTGCTTTTGAATCACAGGATGATTTCAAGAAAAATTTTAAAATAACAGTACCGGAAAATTTTAATTACGGTTATGATGTTGTGGATATATGGGCGGAAAAGGACCCGGATAAAAAAGCATTATGCTGGACAAACGATCGAGGTGAACACATTGATTTTTCATTTGCCGAAATAAAAGAATATTCGGACAGGACAGCTTCGTATTTTCAATCGTTAGGTATCGGACATGGGGATATGGTGATGCTGATTCTCAAACGCCGCTATGAATTTTGGTTCTCAATTATCGCATTACACAAATTGGGGGCGGTCGTTATTCCTGCAACCCATCTGCTGACGAAAAAAGATATCGTTTACCGGGCGAATGCTGCCGGCATAAAAATGATTGTATGCGCCGGAGAAGATTTGATCATCAATCATATAAAAGAAGCCTTGCCGGATTCTCCTACGGTAGAGACGCTGGTGTCGGTAGGACCGGTGATTGCCGGTGGATTTGATGATTTTCACAAAGGCATCGAACGGGCTGCTGCGTTTGTGCGTCCTGAACATGTGAATACGAACGGCGACACGTCGCTGATGTATTTTACTTCCGGTACGTCCGGCGAACCTAAAATGGTCATTCACGATCACCTGTATCCGCTGGGGCATATTACGACCGGCAGTTTCTGGCATAACCTTCATGACGACAGCCTTCATCTGACAATTGCGGATACCGGCTGGGGAAAAGCCGTCTGGGGTAAACTCTACGGACAATGGATCGCCGGAGCGACGGTCTTTGTGTATGATCACGAAAAATTTACGCCGGCGGATATGCTGCACATGATACAGAAATACCGGATCACTTCTTTGTGTGCGCCTCCTACTATTTTTCGCTTTCTTATCCGTGAAGACCTGACAAAATATGACCTGTCTTCTTTAAAATATTGTACGATAGCGGGTGAAGCTCTTAATCCGGCTGTTTTTGACGCTTTTTATAAATTGACCGGGATAAAACTGATGGAAGGCTTCGGTCAGACGGAAACGACGCTGACGATTTGCACTTTTCCCTGGACAACGCCCAAGCCGGGTTCAATGGGACTTCCTAATCCCCAGTATGATGTAGACCTTTTACGGCCCGACGGGACGAAAGCCGAAGATGGCGAACAGGGACAAATCGTTATCCGTGTCGGAGAAAATAAGCCGATAGGACTGTTTAAGGAATATTACCGCGACCCGGAACTTACGCGTGAAGCCATGCACGATGGTCTGTATTATACCGGCGATGTGGCATGGCGTGATGAAAACGGTTACTACTGGTTTGTTGGCCGCGCCGATGACGTCATCAAAAGCTCCGGTTATCGCATAGGTCCGTTTGAAGTCGAAAGCGCGCTCATGACGCATCCGGCAGTCGTTGAATGTGCGGTCACCGGCGTGCCCGACGAAATTCGCGGACAGATTGTTAAAGCTACCATCGTTCTTTCGAAAGAATATAAGGATAAAGCCGGCGATGAACTGGTAAAAGAAATACAGGATCACGTCAAACGAGTGACTGCGCCGTATAAATATCCGCGTATCGTTGAATTTGTCGCCGAGTTACCCAAGACAATAAGCGGTAAAATCAGGCGTGTGGAAATACGCTCGAAAGATGATAACCGGAATTAGTGAGAAGCAGAGGAGGATATGTTATATAAGAAAATTGTCGTAAAGATAGGGAGTAATGTCCTGACGCGCAGCGACGGGACGTTAAATATCACGCGGATGTCTGCGTTAGTCGATCAGATTGCGGAATTGCGTCGCAACGGCATTGCAGTCGTGTTGATTTCATCCGGTGCGGTAGCTTCGGGACGCAGCGAGATTAAGCCTGACAGGAAACTGGATGCCGTCTCCGCACGGCAATTATATTCGGCCGTCGGGCAAGCGAAACTCATTAACCGCTATTATGAGTTATTCCGCGAACATCGGATTCCATGCGGGCAGGTACTTACGACGAAAGAAAATTTCAGCTCGCGCCGTCATTATCTGAACCAGAAACACTGTATGGATGTAATGCTCGACAATGGCGTGATTCCAATCGTGAATGAAAATGATACCGTATCGGTAACGGAACTTATGTTCACGGATAATGACGAATTGTCAGGGCTTATAGCGGCAATGATGGGTATGGATGCGCTCATTATACTCAGCAATGTGGACGGTATATATAACGGTGATCCGTCTGATGCGGGAACGGAAGTTGTCAGGGAAATACCGGCTGCGGAACGTAACGGCGTGTTGTCGTATGTACAAACGGGAAAATCACAGTTCGGACGGGGTGGCATGTTGACGAAATGCAGCATCGCTAAAAAAGTGGCGGACGAAGGGATTGCCGTCATCATAGCAAACGGTACGCGCGATAATATACTGCCGGAAATTCTGAAGGAAGACAGCATCGTTGTATGCACACGTTTCCGCCCGTCGCCGAAACCGGTAAGTAATATCAAAAAGTGGATTGCCCACTCCGAAGGTTTTGCAAAAGGAGAAGTCTATGTCAACAATGGAGCACGCGAAGCTTTGCTTCAACCTAAGGCGACGAGTGTTCTGTTTGTTGGCGTGACACGTATAGAAGGCGATTTTGAGAAAGACGATATCGTTAAGATACTGGATGAATCCGGTCGGCAGATTGGCGTAGGATGCTCCGGATATAACAGCGTGGAAGCCTGCAGGCGGATCGGTAAACGTTCGAATAAACCGCTTGTTCATTACGATTATCTCTATCTTGAAGGGTAATGGGAATAGTAATTAATGTTAAATAAAATGAAATACGAGGATTTATTAAAGAGAGCTCAGGCAGGAGTAAGGGAGCTGGTAGATATAAGTGATATCCGGATAAATGAAGCGCTGATGGATATTGCCGACGCCTTGGTTGCGGCTAAAAACGGTGTGCTCGAAGCGAATCGGGAAGATTTGTCGGAAATGGAACCCTCTAATCCCAAGTACGACCGGCTGATGTTGACGCCGGAACGTATTGACGGGATTGCCGGCGATATGAGACAGGTAGCGTCATTGCCTTCTCCTTTGGGGAAAATGTTAAGCGAAACCGTACGTCCGAATGGTATGCGCATACGGAAAATATCTGTGTCGGTTGGCGTTATAGGCGTCATTTACGAAGCGCGTCCGAACGTGACGTTTGACGTTTTTTCGCTGTGTATAAAGTCCGGTAACGTGTGCCTGCTAAAAGGAGGTTCAGAAGCGGATCGATCGAATCGTGCGCTTGTCGCCGTCATACATGACGTACTTAAAAAGCACGGTATAAATCCTGCGGTTTGTACGTTGCTTCCTCCTGAACGCGATGCGACGGAGGCGCTGTTACAGGCGGTCGGGTATGTTGACCTGGTGATACCGCGCGGCAGCAGCTCCCTGATAAATTATGTGCGCGATAACGCAAAAGTTCCTGTTATTGAGACAGGTGCGGGTGTCTGTCATACGTATTTCGATAAAGAAGGCGATAAGGAAAAAGGGCGCGCGATTGTGAACAATGCAAAAACGCGCCGCGTCAGCGTTTGTAATGCGCTGGACTGCCTTGTCGTGCATCGCGACCGGTTGAAAGACCTGCCCTGTCTGTGCGAGAAACTGGCCGACAGCCATGTCGTTATATATGCTGATGAACCTTCCCTGGAAGCATTGGCAGGACATTATCCGGAAGTCTTGCTGCAACCCTCGACGCCGGAGAGTTATGGCATGGAATTTCTTGACTATAAAATGAGTATACGAACCGTTAATACGCTTGAAGAAGCGCTGGAGCATATCGCTTCTTACAGTTCGAAGCATAGCGAGTGTATCGTCACCGAATCGGCCGAAACAGCCCGGATATTCGAACGGCAGGTTGATGCGGCATGCGTTTATACGAATGTGTCAACAGCATTTACCGACGGCGCACAGTTTGGCTTCGGCGCCGAAATAGGTATAAGTACGCAGAAAATACATGCACGCGGGCCTATGGCGCTGCCCGAACTGACTACCTACAAATATATTATAGAAGGAGACGGACAAACGCGTAAATGACGGCAGATTCAACAGCCTGATAATACGCAGTTCTTTGAGCGTATTAAATTTTGTTGCATTTATGGTTAAATCTGCGACATACGCTTTCGTCGGGAACTTATCGAATATGTGATGGATTTATGTTTAATTAACAAGCGGTATACGTAATGGAGTATTTTTCTGCATATCTTTGTCGCATTTAATCTTAATTAAAGAGAATGTCAATACCGGAATTTTATATCCAGCCGTTTTCAGCCGTCGATACAGACAGAGTTGATGTACAGAAGTTATTTTTCGCTTCTGTATGGTGGATTTCTGCGAGTGAATCCGCTCCGTCATTCGTTCGCCTGTTCCGATTTTTATACAACATTTCCGAAACAGCCCGCCCGGTTTTAACAAATATTAATGGGGGGGGGGGGGCAAAACTCCTAACATTACATAAATTACATAAAACATGCTTTCCTAATGTAGCGATTTCGCTTGCTACGAATGTCGTCCGGCCACACAAATGGCCGGTCAGCCGTGCTGTGTCCGTAATTTTCGGATACGGATTTTCCATTTTCAAATTGTTTAACCTTAAAACAGAATGCCTATGAAACAAAACAGCATGAACTGAATGACAGCAAAGCGCCCGGAGGACGCCGGTAACGTCTTCGCCGGGCACGTCAACTTTCAAAACGAGAAAAATACCATATTACAAACAATTAATCATATAATAATTATGACAAATACATTGATTAACGGCATGAAAAATACCAAACTAAAAAAACTTGTAAAGATTATGATGCTGTCCGCCGCTCTCCTGCTGACGGGGACAGGGATAGTAAGCGCGCGCGGCGGCGATTCGCAGGAAACGCTCGAAACGCAGCAGAATAATACCCGCATCACGGGTACGGTCGTCGATCGGACGGGCGAACCGATCATCGGGGCAAATGTGAAGGAAAAAGGCACGACGAACGGAACGATTACCGACGCTGACGGCACGTTCTCTTTTGCCGTATCGCCCGGCGCCACGCTGGAGATCAGTTATATCGGCTATGTGACAAAAGACGTGCCCGTCGGCGAC
>JAITBC010000177.1 GCA_031283785.1 Tannerella sp.
CGGGATCGTATTAAGTCCGGAAATGGCCGGGACATACGCCGAAAAGTGGAATTTGCCGGTTATAAAGGATTTTCGTGGACAGTTCACCGGAAATGAGACCGGCAGCAAGAAAAATGACGCTTATCGCTGGGCTGTCCGTGAATTTATCGAAAAAGGCCGATGCAATCCTCACTGGCTGTGTCTTTATGAAGATGCGTATATGACGCGCTACAAGGGTGACGTCTCGTATGTTGTCACCCGCGACTGGGCTGTTTATAACCGTGCTTTCGTTTATGATTTATCCCCGTGGGGAGACGAAACGCCACTCGACGACCCACAGCAGCCGACAGGCGCCGATTTGCAGACATATAAGCTTATGCTTGAGGCCAATATGAAACAGACGGGCGGCAAACAGATGACGGAAGTAGCAGGATTCTTCTCTTTTGCGAAATACAGCAATATAGAAGGTTATCCGGGCAAGCATGACCCTGTGCCGACCGAATGGGAAACGGTATACCTGATCTCGCCCTACAACTGCTATCAGAACACGGTGGCGCATAACTGCTATAATCAGTCCGTACACTCGCAAGCGCCGACCGTGAACATGAAACAGGGGCGACCGGAAACGCGCGAACCGCAAAACGGGAAAACGTATCTATGCATACTGATGGCGGATTATGATTCGGCCACACCGCTCTATGACTTCATGCCGGCCAACTGGGACGATGCTGAGCGAGGCGAAATGCCGCTGCTGTGGGGGATCAACCCGAACCTGTCGGAGACGTATCCGGACATTATGCAATATCTTTACCGGACAAAGACCGAAAACGACTTCTTCGCCGCAGACGCCAGCGCCGCCGGATACATGAACCCCAACAGAATAGACCCTACTTACCTGCCACTGTTCGTTGAGCATAACAAAACGTTTTACGGGCAATGGGATATGTCGCTCTCGCCCATGGTGCTCGACTGGGATGAGCCGACCGATGCCGTCAAAGACGCTTTCTTACAGTTTTCCCCCGACGGATACGCTACTATTGTGATGGATTTGCACAATACCGGCGGCAAACTGCCGCAACCGCACGTATGGAAAGGAATGCCGGTGATGGAGTTGATAAATAACGCGTGCAACTTCTCCACAGCCGAGGAAACGGCGCGTATTATGTCGAGCGATATTCCCGCTTCACAAGACAATCAGCTCCGGTATTATTTTTTCCGTATCGTATGGACAAATCCAAGCCGGGTGATCGACGCGGTCAACCGGCTGAAACTGCTGCGACCGGAACTTGATATCGAAGTGGTAGATCCATATAATTTCTTCCGCTTTTTTAAAATTACATATAATCAAAACCGACAATGAAAAAGAATTTTTATAAATCAACAGGTATTGCCGTATTGTTATTATGTTCGGTCGCATGTAACGGTTCAGGTGAAGATAAATCGTCAAATGAACCGAATAAACCGCCATTTGCCGAAGGACATGTAACGCTTTTCGACATGCAATACTTGAATAATCTGGATATAAACCGTCCGGAAAACGCTCTGACGGTCTGGGAGCATGTTCATACTGCCGCAACGCTGCAAGGTATCGTCAACCGTCAAAAACCTCAATTGTATCTGTTTTATGTGGAGAGCGGAGGAGTCAACATCGACCGCTACTGGTGGGATAAATATCGCCGGCCGGAGAAATGGCTCGGTAATATCGTCGAAGAACAGGTCGGGGACATTGCGGAACTGGTCACGAAGTTTAAAGATGATATACATGGAGCGGTAGTGTACGATCCTGCTGTGGCGGCTACGAGTAACCTTGCTTCGTCGATTGCCGGAGTTGAAGACCTTATTGCCGTGAGATACGATCTGTCGCCCTCGTCACTGTATACCGGACTGATATCGGGCGGGCCGCGTATTCCCGTAAAAGTATGGCTGCTCAATGAAGACGGCACGTCAATGTTCACCGGCTCGGGGCGAATACCGGGGACAGACATTCCGTCGAGCGGATCCCCAAAAATTGATGCATATAGCTGGTTTATGGAAAAATATTTAAAGACGGGAAAATGTAACACCGCTTATGCGGCATACTATATTGACCAGTTCTGGTTGCAGAAACCGACGGCAGCTCCGGTCAATCATCATACCCTGACCAATCATGATTTTTTTGTCGGCAAGAAAGCTTTCTTCTTTGACCTCAGCCCCTGGGCGGATGAAAAAGCGACCGACGACGTCCGTCAGGCGGCAGGAGCCGACCGTAAGATGCTGGAAGAAATGTTACTCACGGCATACAGGCAAAACGGCAACGGCAAAACATTCACTTATATCGGCGGGTTTCCCGAGTGGGCTTACAAATATACGCAACATGCCGGCGGCAGTCACGAAGATGTAGCTACCGAATGGGAGTTCTCACGAGTGATAGGCGCTTACAATGCATTCAAGGATGCGGATGCAATAGGATTTGGAGCTTTGGCAAATGCATCCCTGTGGCAGCATTTCCCGTTGCGTAAGGAATACCCGCAGAAATGGGTGACAAAAGAAGAACTGCAGGCCAAAGGTTATCTGGATGCAAAAGGCAAACTGTCGCTGGGCAAAAAGCAGTTAATGGTTTTTTACGTTGGAGATTACGATGCCTCGTCATGGCTGTCGCAGACGACGCCTTCTCTTTGGGATGATCCGTCTCGAGGCAAAATTCCGATGATGTGGAGTATCAGTCCGGTTTTGTCGGAACGCGTGCCGATGGCATGGGAATACCGGCGGGAAACGGCAACCGATAACGACTACTTTGTGGCGGCCGACAACGGGGCAGGCTATCTCAATCCCGGAGAATTGCAAACGCCGCGTCTTTCCGGCCTTCCGGATGCGACGAAACAATGGGCTGATCACTGCAAACCATATTATAAACTGTGGGGATTGACGGTCACGGGATTCGTAATAGACGGTTTTGCCGACGGGCTAAATGACCGAGGCCTTGATGCTTACCGCGAATTCAGTCCTAACGGCATCGTCCCGCAAAAAATCCCAACGACCATGCTTTACCGCAGCGACATGCCCGTCTTACGCTCCGATTGGGACATTAACGACGCCGACCCGAAAGCGGCTGCCGATCAGGTCGTCCAACGTGTAAGAGCAAGGCAGATACCGTTCCACTGGTTCCGTAACATCCTGAAAAGCCCCGAATGGTATGCACAGGTTGTAGAAGAATTGAAGCAGCGCAATCCGGACATCGTACTTGTAGATGCCCCGACATTTTTCGAGTTATACAGAATTTTTTTGAAGGAAAATCCTGCATACCAATGAAAAATTAAAGTATAAGTGTGGAATCTTTTTTCTCTGTGAAAATTTGATTTTTCCAAAACATGCTGTACATTTGCGGCAGATACCGGAATGGTATTTAGCCATATTATTACGTTAAAAACAGGGAGTTCAGTCTCCCTGTTTTATTTTAACCCCCACCCCACCCCGTATATCCGGAACGGGAAATGAAGAAGACGCAACAAAACTGCCCCGTTACGAAAAAGCTGTCACCCGGTATATATGATTCTCCCTTTTAATTCCAGGAATAACAAATCCGGCGCGTATCACCGTGAAAACGGTCAATGCTGCAAACTTAACTGAAAGATATAATTTTTGTAGCCGGCAGGTAACATTTGGTCTCTACTTTTGCATCGTTAAACAATTCTTTTCCGGAAAGATTAAAAATTTGTTTACTCAATAGAAATCCGTAAAAGCCACTAATAACACATAATATGGAGAATAATTTTCAGGCAGAGTTGAAGTCCGGATTGCAGGTATTTCTTGAAGAACAGAAAACCAGATATCCGCACAATGATTTGCTCAGGATAGACCTTCACTGTCATGACCGCAACAGTGACGAACCCGACGAACTTCTCGGACGTATCTTAAATGTATCCGAGACCTGGCTGCCGGGCGAACGGCTGATGCGGGAATTGCAAATGAACGGATGTAACGCTTTCACGGTTACGAACCATAACAACGCCCGTTCGTGTTATGAACTCCGCGATAAAGGTTTCGACATACTTACCGGGTGCGAATTCAGCTGCATTGTCCCCGACTGCGACATCGGCATACATGTCCTCGCCTACGGATTTTCGCCCGAACAGGAAGTCAGACTGAATAAACTGCGCCGTAACGTTTACCTGTTTCAGGAATATGCCCTGAAACACGATATTCCTACCGTTTGGGCGCATCCGTTATATCATTATCAGGCCAAGAGAATGCCGACTGTGGATTTTTTCCGGAAAATGGCGCTTGTCTTCGAGCGGTTCGAAGTCCTCAACGGACAGCGCAATACATGGCAAAACATGCTGGTAAAAGAATGGATAACATCGCTTACTCCCGACCGTATCGACGACCTCTCAAAAGAATTCGACCTTGATCCCTCGGCATACTGTTTCGATAAATATAAAAAATCGTTCACCGGAGGTTCGGACAGTCATATCGGCATCTTTGCCGGGCTGACAGGCACAAATCTCTATATCCCCAACCTTCAGGAAAGATTGAAGAACGAACCGTCGTCGGCGCTCGCGCTCGAAGCAATAAGACGTGCCGACATGATCCCGTACGGATCGCATCAAAACGCCGAAAAACTTACTGTTGCTTTTCTTGATTATGTCTCGCAGGTCGCCCTCAATTACAAAGACCCCGGATTAATGCGCCTGCTGCTTCATCGTGGCTCGGCGCCCGATAAAATATTAGCCTTCTTATTGTCCAATATTTTTCTTGAAATACAGCGTCATAAAGTTACGATTTCTTTTGTCCGCCTGTTTCATGAATCACTGATGGGCAAATCACCGTCGTTTCTGAAAAAGTTTGCACTCAAACCATCATACAAACCGATATTCGACGAAATCGAAAAGATGGCGAAGTCCCACCGGAACGGCTCGCATGACATTGTCGGCGAATATAACCAATCGATTCACAATATCAATGAAAAATTAAATGAGATACTGTTTTCACGTGTCAGCAAAAAAATAGAGAAGCTTGATTTGAACAACAAACTCTCGCCCGACAACATAGAACGTCTGCTTGCAAAACTTGATTTACCGAGCCATATACGGTCGTATCTCACCTCCGGCAAGGCCGACAAAAACGAATCGGCTATTGATCTCGCCGACTTCCTCGACGGCCTTTCGTTTCCTTTTTTTGCTTCGGCGCTCGTTTTGTCGGCTCACTACACAAGCGCAAAAGTACTCTTCAATACCCGTCCGTTTCTGAAAGCATTTTCACGACATATCCGTAAATACGAACATCCGCAACGGGCATTGTGGCTCACCGATACTTTCGGTGATAAAAACAGTCTGTCGACTGCGCTTCAATCCATACACCGTAAAATAAAGGACGACAATCTGCCCATCGACATGCTTGTGTGCAGCAGCCAAATCGATCCCGACGAACACCTGATTGTGCTGCCTCCGCTCTGCGAATTTTCCGCTCCCTTGTACAGCAACCAGCCTGTACGCGTTCCCAATCTGCTGGATTTGCATAAACTGTTTCACGAACGGGAATACGACCGTATTGTTTGTTCGACCGAAGGCGTGATGGGATTGATGGCTCTTTATCTTAAAAGCGCCTATTCGGTTGAAGCGTCATTTTATGTGTATACCGACTGGGTGATGTTTGCCCGGAAAGTACTGAACCTGAATAAAGACAATCTGAACCGTATCCGTCGTATGCTCCGAGCGTTCTACGGTTCGTTCGACAGGGTGTTTGTCCTTAACACCGACCAGCAAAAATGGCTGACCGGCCATGATATGAAATTACATTCCGAAACAGTCAAACTGACGGCGCACTGGGCTGACGAAATCTTCATCCCACAACATGCCGCAAAAAAGGAACTCTTCGGCGTCGAAAATGAGGTGCCTGTAATATTGTATGCCGGCATGTTGAGCGTCGAAAACGGCGTGATGGAGTTGCCCGAAATATACCGTAATGTGCGGAAAACTTGCGCGACCGTACAACTTGTGATTGCCGGACAGGGACCTGCCGACGACGCTCTCAAAAACGAATTGCCGGAAGCCGTTTATCTCAACCGGCTTGAACGCGACCGGCTGCCTGCCGTTTATTCGTGCGCCGATCTGTTTGTCTTTCCTTCACGCTTTGACACTTTCGGCCGAGTAGCGCTCGAAGCCTTAAGTTGCGGCCTTCCTGTGGTCGCCTACAATACCAAAGGGACGAAAGATATTATCGTCCACGAACGTAACGGATATATCTTGAACACTCCAAAAGAAATGACTGACGTCATATCATCGTATCTTCAAAACCGCAATTTACACTCCTCATTCCGAAAAGCAGCCGCCGAACGGGCTAACGATTATAAAGCCGACAGGATTATGAACGATTTTATGAATGAAATCGGCCTCGGATAATTTCTTGCCGCTCTGCTTTCTTTCTCTAAATCACAGTTCGGACAATATAATTTTGTAGTGTTTCGGAATATATTGATGAAGTGACCGTATATATCACGGCCTTCTCCGGGACGGAAATCCGGTGCGGAATGGAGGTGATAGACAGACGCTTCTGTGCACATAGTCACAGGCCAAATCAGTCAAAAAAAACGCCGTCGAAATGTCGTTACGCCTCATTGTTTGAAGTAAGTATTTCTTCTCACTACTGACCGACTAAAAATTCAGTGAATAAAAAGGGCAACCATTGCCGGTCGCCCTGAAAGTTGTAATTTTGTTGTTGCAATACAATAAAAATTACACTTTATGGGCAAAGACAGTCAAAAACATTTAGTCGGTCTGCCGGGTTAAGGGAGTGCCGTTTGACGCGTTTTATGCCTTCGATTCGACGACGGTATCGCTGTTGTCGGCAGTAATGCAAGGCGTGGGACGCAATCCGACGGACGGCGGGCGTATGCCAACCGGACAGTGAGTAAAAACAAAAGTCCTGTGGCCATACAGTTGACGATTTTTTAGGGGAAGCAGGACTTTATGATTAAAAATAAAACCCCTATAAATCAATATATTAACAAACTAATACC
>JAITBC010000140.1 GCA_031283785.1 Tannerella sp.
GGATTCGGATAACACGGCAGGCGGTTCAAACGTTAAAGAAGAAACGCTTACATGGACGGACGAAAAAAAACTCGCCGGCATTGCCGATAGCGTTAAAAGCAACGAAACTGCAGGCAATGAGAAAAGTAAAGGAAATAAACGTGTTATCGACTGGCTTGCGTTATCGTCCGAAAATACGGAGCCGAAACAGTCCGATCGTTCGACATCATCTGCAACTACAGCTAAACAGACGCCTAAACAGGCCGAACAAAAGAGCAGTAATAAGGCAACCGTTGCAACGACTTCTACTGCCGCCGTCAAGCCGAAAAATGCTCAAGCCGAGAAGACGATCCCGGCAAATGTCCGTATGACTGCCGGCTCAAGCCTTACGCAACTTGCAATGGAGCATTATGGCGATAAAGTATTCTGGGTTTATATCTATGATTATAACAAAAACCGCATAAAAGACTTTAATAATATCCCGGTCGGTATGGAAATTCGTCTGCCGCAGCCTAAATTATACAGTATTAACGCAAAAAATAAATCTTCCCTGCAAAAGGCGCGCCAGAAACAATCGGAATTATTGAAATGGGATGATTATCAGTGAATAACAAAGGCGTGAAACCGCATGTTTCTCTTATCAATTTAATAAAATCATCAGGCTTCCGTTTATTGATTAGTATTATTTAACAGCAAAATTTGAGTTTTCAAATTTAACATTTATATTTTTGCACAACGAAAAACGATGTAACAAGGAATTTGAATAATTATAAACTTATAAATTTACTAGTCTTATGAATGAGAGAGTAGATATCCGAGAACTGAACGAACGGATTGAAAACAACAGTGCGTTTGTGAATATGATCACTTCCGGTATGGGGCAGATGATTGTAGGTCAGAAACATTTAGTAGAATCTTTACTTATTGGGTTATTATCAGATGGACATATCCTTCTGGAAGGTGTGCCGGGTTTGGCTAAAACTCTTGCAATCAAAACGCTGGCGTCGCTTGTTGACGCCAAGTACAGTCGTATACAGTTTACCCCCGATTTATTGCCGGCCGACGTAACGGGGACCATGATTTATAGCCAGAAGAACGAAGAATTTACCGTAAAACAGGGACCCATTTTTGCGAACTTCATATTGGCGGACGAAATAAACCGTGCTCCGGCGAAAGTGCAAAGCGCTTTACTCGAAGCCATGCAAGAACGTCAGGTTACTATCGGCGAAACGACCTACAAACTGCCGGAGCCGTTCCTCGTGATGGCAACGCAGAATCCGATCGAACAGGAAGGCACTTATCCGCTGCCGGAAGCGCAGGTAGACCGCTTCATGTTAAAAGCGATTATTAACTACCCGAAGAAAGAGGACGAAAAATTAGTCATCCGTCAAAATATTACCGGTGAAAAGGTGATAATAAAACCGGTACTTACGATACAGGAAATACTCGAATCCCGTAAAATCGTAAAAGAAGTTTATCTGGATGAGAAAATCGAAAGATATATTCTGGATATCGTTTTTGCAACGCGCGTCCCGATAGAGTACGGATTGAACGACCTGACGAACATGATTGCTTATGCAGCGTCGCCGCGTGCATCTATAAATCTCGCGCTGGCAGCACGCGCCTATGCGTTTATCAAACGCCGCGGATACGTGATTCCCGAAGATGTACGCGCCGTTTGCTACGATGTTATGCGCCATCGTATAGGGTTAAGCTACGAAGCGGAAGCAAATAATCTTACATCGGAAGAAATTATAAGCGAGATATTGAACAAAGTTGAAGTGCCTTGATAAAGCGCCATGTTAATTGACACATATATTGACAATTAAGTAATGGAAACGAGCGAACTTTTAAAAAAAGTAAGGAAGATAGAAATCAAGACGCGCGGTTTGTCACGTAATATCTTCGCCGGCGAATACCACTCGGCATTCAAAGGTCGCGGTATGGCGTTCAGCGAAGTGCGCGAATATCAGTATGGCGACGATATACGCGACATAGACTGGAATGTCACAGCCCGGTATGCGCGTACGTACGTGAAAGTGTTCGAAGAAGAACGCGAGCTGACGGTGATGTTAATGATCGACGTATCGGGCAGTAAAAATTTCGGCTCCGTCAACATGATGAAAAATGAACTGACAACCGAAATCGCTGCAACACTCGCATTCTCGGCAATCCAAAATAATGACAAGATCGGCGTTATCTTCTTCTCCGACAAGATAGAGAAATTTATCTCGCCGCAGAAAGGACGCAAACATATCTTATACATCATTCGTGAATTGCTTGATTTCAAACCCGATAACAGAAATACGAATATTTCTCAGGCATTGAAATATCTGACGAATGTGATAAAAAAACGTTGTACGGCTTTCCTGATATCGGATTTTATCGATAAAGGAAACTATGCCGATGCATTGACTATCGCAAATCGTAAACATGATGTTGTCGCCATACAGGTCTACGACCGTCGCGAAACAGAACTGCCGGCAGTAGGACTGATAAAAATGAAAGATGCCGAAACGGGCCGCGAACGCTGGATCGACAGCTCTTCGTCGAGCATCAGGAAAATGTACGGCGAGTGGTGGAATCGTCGTCAGAATGAAATGATACAGTCGTTCAAAAAATGCCGCGTAGATTCTGTTTCCATACGCACCGAAGACGATTATGTGAAATCTTTATTGGCGTTGTTTCATAAACGAAATTAATAAAATCGATGATTTTGAAAAGGTATCATATTTTTTGCATCCTGCTTATCTCCATTGCATCACTGTATGGAATGAAAAGTTATGCGCAACGGACCCTTGTCGATCTGAAGATTGACGAGGCGGACATAATGATAGGCGAACAGACGATGCTTCATCTGAGCGTGACGACGGACAGAGGGCGGCAGGTTGCCGTTCCTTTACCTGTCGATAAGCTGACGGACGGCGTCGAGGTGTTGCATGTCACGCCGCCGGATACGACGGATATTCAAAATAATCGTATCATGATATGTTACGATTTGGTAATTACGTCTTTTGATTCATTATTATATCTTATCCCACCGTTTATTGCTATTGAAGGCCACGATACGATTTTTTCGAATCATGTGGCATTGAAGGTGTCGGCTCCGGATGTTAACCTTGAGAATCCGGAAGAATATTATGATATCAAGGACTTATGGCGTCCGCCGTTTGTATTTGCCGATTATTATGCGCTTATTTACGGCATCCTGTTTGCGCTTTTTTTAATCTGTATGATAGGATATTTTGTTCAGCGTATGCGTAAACGGCCTAAGAAAACGGTAAAAGCGGACGATGCGCCGAAACTGCCGCCATACGAACAGGCAATCAGGGAACTGAAAGAAATACGCGAACGGAAATTATGGCAACAGGGACGCAGTAAAGAATATTATACGGAGATAACAGACACACTGAGGCGCTATATTTCCGCACGCTACGGCGTCTCGGTAATGGAAAAAACTTCGTCGGAAATTCTTGAGATTATACGTGATGAAGAACCGGGGGGCAAGGAGATTTATTATTTATTAAATCAGACTCTGCGGTTATCCGATTTCGTGAAGTTTGCAAAACTGCATCCGTTGCCGGACGAAAACGAACTTAGCATGCTCAACGCAAACCTGTTTGTCGAACGTACGAAACGTGTTGAAACCGTTACCGACCTGCCGCAAAGCGACAGTAACGATGAAAAGAAAAATGAAATTAATGAACACTAAAATAATTAGACAATAATATGATATTTGCGAATCCACATTATTTATATTTATTGTTATTGCTGATTCCACTCATTGTGTGGTATATCCTGAAGGCGCGAAAAAAACAGGCAAGCTTACAGGTGTCGGCCATGCAGGCTTTCGATACACCGAAAGCGACTACATGGAAAGTATACGCGCGTCACCTGCCTTTTGTGCTGCGCTCGATTGCCGTTGCGCTTGTTATCATTATTCTGGCACGCCCGCAGTCGACAAACAGTTGGGAGAACCGGAATACGGAAGGTATAGATATCATGCTTGTTATGGATATTTCGGGCAGTATGCTCGCGGAAGACCTGAAGCCGAACCGCCTGGAAGCATCGAAAAATGTCGCAGCCTTATTTATAAACGGACGCCCTGATGATAATATCGGGTTGGTAGTGTTCTCCGGCGAGAGTTTTACTCAATGTCCGTTGACAACCGATCATGCCGTATTGCTGAACTTATTTAAAGATATACATAGCGGAATGATTCAGGACGGTACTGCTATCGGGCTGGGACTTGCCAATGCGATCAACCGCATCAAAGACAGTCAGGCGAAGTCGCGCGTGATAATCCTCCTTACCGACGGTTCAAACAATGTTACTGAAATTGCCCCTGTTACTGCCGCCGAGATTGCCGCAACTTTCGGCATCCGCGTATATACAATAGGCGTCGGTACGCAAGGCGAAGCGCCATATCCGTTCTCTTCTCCTTTCGGAGGCGTACAATATCATAATGTGCCGGTAGATATAGATGAACCGACACTCAAACAGATAGCATCCACAACCGGCGGACAATATTTCCGCGCTACAGACAACTCAAGCTTGAAAGCGATATACGAAGAGATTGACAGGATGGAGAAAACGAAGATTAGCGTACAGCAATACAGCAGAAAACAGGAAGAATACAAACTGCCGGCTTTGCTGCTTTTTGCCGTTTTGTTGCTTGAACTGTTGTTGAGAAATACGTTGTTGAAGAATATACCGTAAAAGATTAAAAAATTATGTTTCGATTTGCACATCCCGATTACTTGTACCTATTGTTAATACTTCCCGTATTACTTCTCTTTTACATTTATATTGTGAAAGCCGGGAAGAAAGCGATAAAAAAATACGGAACGCCGGAACTTGTATCCGCTTTAATGCCCGAAGCTTCGATTAAACGACGACGGTTGAAATATTTTTCCCTGTTTTTGTCGATAACGGTTGTTATTTTTATCATTGCCGGTCCACAGTTCGGATCGAAACTTGAAACGGTTAAACGCCAAGGTATCGAAGTAATGATTTGCCTGGATGTGTCGAACTCGATGCTTGCACAGGATATCGCGCCAAACCGCCTGGAAAAGGCGAAACAGATGCTTTCACGCCTGGCCGACGACTTGAATAACGACAAGATGGGACTTATCGTCTTTGCCGGCGATGCTTTCACGCAGATTCCCATTACATCCGACTATGTTTCCGCAAAAATGTTCCTCGCCTCCATCACTCCGTCGATGGTATCTACGCAGGGAACTGCCGTCGGATCGGCTATCAGCCTTGCCATGCGCTCGTTTACGCCGGACGAAAAGGCCGCTAAAACAATCGTATTGATTACCGACGGTGAAAATCACGAGGGGAATGCCGTGCAGGAAGCGACAAATGCGGCGGAAAAAGGCGTGAAGGTTAATATTGTAGGTATTGGAGATCCTAAAGGTTCTCCGATACCGTTAGGGAATAACGATTATATGAAAGATAATGCCGGAAATGTTGTGATTACGCAACTCAACGAAGCGATGTGCCGGGAGATAGCGCAAGCCGGTAATGGATTATATGTGCGGGCGGATAACACAAATTCCGCACTCAAAGCATTACAGGGCGAACTGGGGAAAATGTCCAAATCGGAAATCGAAAGTCAGGTTTATTCGGAATACGACGAACAATTCCCGACGTTAGCGTGGATCACCCTCGTACTTCTTGTTGCAGAGTTCCTTATATCGGAACGTAAAAACAGATTGTTCAGGAATGTAAAACTCTTTTCTTAAACCATCTTTTGATATGATGAACAGGTTGAATACAGAAAAAAAAATAAGCGCCTTTTTGCTCGTGTTTCTCTTTTGTGCCGGCTCTCTCGGCGCACAAAAGGCGGAACGTAAGAATGTTCGCGACGGGAATAAACAATACCGGAAAGATAAATATACGGAAGCTGAAGTGGCATACCGTAAAAGTATTGAAGTGAACCCGCGCTCCGTAGAAGGAATCTACAACCTTGGAAATGCCCTCTACAAACAGGAAAAATATCCCGAAGCAGCCGAACAGTATCAGTTGCTCGCCGGACAGGGCGAACGTCTCATGCAGGAAGACCCGGATAATAACGCGCAACGGCTTGCTAACGTATTCCATAACATGGGAAATATCGGGATGAAAACCCAGGAATATCAGAAAAGTGTAGAAGCCTATAAGCAATCATTACGGTTAAATCCCGTTGATGACGAAACCCGCTATAATCTTGCATTGGCCCAAAAATTGCTGAAAGATCAGCAGCAGCAGCAAAATCA
>JAITBC010000410.1 GCA_031283785.1 Tannerella sp.
CTTGAAAATAAAGGCGAATATATCAATAAAACAGAAGACGGACTGCTGGATATTATCAATCAGAAATCCTGGGTCTCGCCTCGCAACGATTTAGGGTTTAAGAATTATAACGGCATTGAATATTCGGTTGAACTGACTACGGCATTGTATGCACATACTATTTCACAAACATTATATTTGTTGGGCGACAAATTAAGTCCGCACATTCGTAAGCTTGCCGTAGAATCCGTATATAAAAGATGTTTTGAGCCGGTGCTTTATAAAATCAATACACAAAACAATCATCCAGAAAGCAAATTCCTTGTAATGACTAACAATTACAACCATGTTTGTCTTTCGGGCGTTGTAGGAGCAGCACTGACACTCATAGACGACAAGCGTGAACGGGCTGTTTTTGCCTGTATCGGTGAATATTATTCACAAAACGGATTAGCCGGTTTCGGCGACGACGGTTATTGTTCGGAAGGAGTAGGTTATTTTAACTACGGTTTCGGTAATTTCGTAGTTCTCGGCGAATCTCTCCGTCGGGCGACAGGAGGAAAAATAAATTTATTCGATAATCCGAAAGTGCGTAAAATAGCCGCATACCCGGTTAAACTTGAAACAATCAACAACGTATATCCGGCAATAGCAGACAGTCAGATAGGAGCTTCACCCAACCCGAATATCATGTTTTATGTGAACAAAATTTATCAAATGGGAATACCCGAATATGAAGCCGTCGACTGGGAAGGTAAAACCAATGATATTGTAACGAATATTATGATGGCGTTTCCTGATGCCGTTTCCGCAATCGGAAATGAATCTTCCCGGTCGGGCAACGAAGATAAATTACGTTCCTTCTTTGAACAGTCGGCCGTTCTTGTCGTGCGGCCTTCTACCGGGGAAAGCAGTCTCGGCGCAGCAATCAAAGGCGGGAATAATGCCGAAAATCATAATCACAACGACGTAGGATCATATACGGTCGTATCGGGAGACGAAAATATTGCGGGAGACCAGGGTTCCATACCTTATACAAAAGATATTTTCGACCCCAAATACCGGTATACTTATAAAACGGTCGGTTCGTATGGTCACCCGGTTCCGTTGGTGGCAGGAAAACAGCAGACGCCGGGGGCGCAGGCAAAAGCAACCGTATTAAACCGTCGTTTCTCGGATGAAGAAGATGTATTTACGCTTGACTTGCGCCCTGCTTACGATGTCCCTTCACTTACAAAGCTGGAACGTACAATGATTTATTCGCGCAAAGGAGCAGGTAAAGTTTCGTTTGAAGATAATTTTGCATTTTCACAGCCGGAAAATTTTGAAACAGTTGTTGTTACTCGCGCCGACTGTAAAAAAATATCAGACGACAGGATTTTGTTGGAAGGCAAGACACAAAAAATTGAAGTATTAATGACATCACCAGGCAACAAACTCTCCATCCGTGAAGAAAAAATCAGTGAAGGCGGAACGCCGTATACTCGCATAGGAATTTATATCGACAAACCGCTTAAAGAAGGGAAAATAATATTGACATATATACCTGTCCGGAATTAATTTGATAAAGTATGAAAGCGACAAAGATCCTGTTATTTATTTCATGTTTATTGAGTTGTAACCTGATGATTTTCTCTATCAATAAGAGCGTTATCAGTAAGTCCGACATTGATTTGCAGGCAGGCGAGATGACCGAAATACCGATAGAGATGGGTAATCATGTCTGGAAAATGTCGTGCAGCCTTGCTTTTTCATCATTTGATTCCGTAAAAATCGGGAAAGGCAGGACAATCTATCAGGGAGGATGGTTGTATATTGATTCATCCGTAATAGAAATTCATGCAAACGGAAAGACGGATATTTTAAGGGAATCACTAAAGCATAATTTACATATAGATGCACGATTGATGATATTTATAAATCAGAAATATGATTTGACGGATATTACCGTCATGTCTGAGACCGGCAGGTTTTCTTATACAACAAATACATTCGGAGGTAATTACAACCCTTTTATTGAAGCCGGTTCACCGCTTAAAGTTGAAAGATTCAATTTTGACATTTCGGAAGACTGCTCAAAAAAGATTCTGTATATAGGCGACAGTTATGCGGGAAGTCAGTCGCGCAGCAGAGTTCCCGGAGCATTGTATCTTTCCTTTAATATCCGTTCGTTTATGACATCGAATATGTCGGGAGGTAACGCACAGACTTTGTACAAATTACTTAATGAAGCATTGCAATATATGAAGCCCGAATACGTTATATGGACATCAGGAATGAATGATCAGGATTTTCACGTATGGCTTAAAGTCACCGGCGACGCTATACGCCTGATAGAATCAACGGGAGCAATACCCGTTTTATGTACTGTCCCCTCTGTGCCAAAAAGAGATAAAACTGCTATAAACCAATGGATTCGTTCAAGTAAATATAGATATATCGATCTTTCAATTGCTGTTTCCAATGATAAAGGCATATGGAATGAAGGTATGTTGTATGAAGATAATGTCCACCCTGCGGAGTTGGGCGCATCGGCTTTAGCGTTACGTGTCCTGAATGATTTTCCTGAAATAATGCAAACATTTTAATCGTACTTTATTTAGTATGAAACACATTATCCTAAATAATTAACCATAAATAAATAAAAAAGTATGAAAACAGTTTTTATTCCGTTGTTGTTTGTTTTGTTACTTTTCGGATGTTCTTCTTCCGTCGATCCGGGACTTGTTACGCTGGATTTCGAAGAGTTGGCAACCAAGAAAGAGCTTGTGCGGTCAGGGAAGTCCGACTGTCAGGCTGCTTATGAAAACCTTATTTCCGAAGCGCAGGAATGTCTCGCCGCCGTTCCGGATAAAGTGACCGCAGGCGTCTTACCGCCTTCGGGCGACAGTCATGATTTTGTGGCCATCGGCAAGTATTCCTGGCCGAACCCGGATACCCCCGACAGCCTGCCTTGGATCAGGATCGACTGCAAGATCAATCCCGACGCTTACGGCGAAAAATACGATTTGGAACGTTACGACCGCACCATGGCAAACATCAAAACCCTGTCGCTGGCATGGTTTTATTCCGGCGACGAACAATATGCCGCCAAAGCCGCCGAAATGCTCAGGGTCTGGTTTATCAACGGCGACACGCGGATGAACCCGCATTTTGAGTATGCTTCCTACCTGCCCGGCGTGTACGACGGAATGGCCATCGGTATTATCTTTGGCTCTACGCTTGTTGAACTGATCGACCATATCCGGCTGCTCTCGCTTTCGGACAACTGGACGGAGGTGGATGATCAGGCTATGAAAAAATGGTTTTCGGATTATACCAAATGGTTGCTCGAAAGTGATTTCGGAAAAAAGGAAGGCCGGGCGAAAAACAATCACGGCACATGGTATGCAGCACAAGTGGCAGCGGCTTCCCTGTATACGGGCGAACTGCAATACGCCAAAGACATGGCGGAACTCGCCCGGAAGCAGATCGAAGAGCAGATCGACCCCAATGGCGGATTGCCTGCTGAATTGAGGCGCGACTGGGCGTATCATTATTCGATCTATGGAATGCAGGGATTTACGGCCATAGCCCTGTGCGCCGAACAGGTGGGCGTTGACCTCTGGAACCATAAAACATCCTACGACCGGGGACTGCAGTTGGCTTTCCGCTTCCTTCAACCTTACCTGGACGACGAAAAGCCCTGGACAGCCGGGGAAATCCGGGAAGGGTCGAAGCCCAATGTTTCCGCATTATCCATCATGCGTTGGGCGGAAAAAAAATATCCTTCGGAATCTTTCGGGAAGACAGTCGATTATCTCTACACCATCGCCCCAGCGAAAACAAGATCTTTATTACAATAAGAATAGACATGCAACGCAGGACATTCATCAAACAAATAGGAACCGGAGCAGCGGCAACATGGCTGTTACCTGAAATTCCATCATTCGCAACCAGGAAAAAACAACCGGTCATCCTGTTGGTTTCTTCATGGCAAACGTTCAATATCGGCGATATTGCCCATACTCCCGGCGTTTTAGCTGTTTTCGGACAACTGTTACCCGGTGTGAAGATAATTCTTTGGCCGCATGATGTAGGCAACGGCGTGAAGGAAATACTCGCCCGCCGGTTTCCCGAAGTAGCTGTCGTACAAAGCGAAGATGAGGTGAAGGCCGCCATTACCGAAGCCGATGTGCTGGTGCACGGCTCCGGACCTTCGCTGGTTGGACGCCGTAATATTGCACGTTGGATCGAAACGACGGACAAACCTTTTGGCATCTACGGTATCACTTTTCCGGGCAAATACGTTGCCCGGAACGTGCCGTTGACAGCCTCCGAAACGGATACAGCCATCCTGAACAAGGCATCATTCCTGTTTTTCAGGGATTCCGTTTCGCTTGATTTCGCCCGGACTCACAGCATCGCCTGTCCTATCATGGAATTTGGCCCCGACGGCACCTTTGCTTGTGACCTTCATAACGATGACGCCGCTACATCATTCATGAAGGAACACGAGTTGGAGGAAGGCCGTTTCATGTGCTGCATCCCCCGTTATCGTTATACGGAGGAATGGTTGGCTAAAGGGAAAAACAGGCCTTACGTACAAGATCATGTGGATATCAACAACAAAATGAAAGACCATGACAACGCTCCCTTACGCGAGGCCGTAACGACCGTTGTGCGCAAAACCGGCATGAAAATACTCCTTTGCCCGGAAGACGAAACTCAGGTGGCACTCGGTAAGACGCTCATTTTGGATCATCTTCCCGCCGACGTGAAGGCGCACGTAGTATGGCGCGACCGCTACTGGCTTACAGATGAAGCCGTGAGTACTTACAGACGATCCGCCGGATTGTTCGGATTGGAAATGCATTCACCGATTATATGTATCGGACAGGGCATTCCGGCTGTAGTTTGCCGGTTTTACGAGCAATCCACC
Source organism: Tannerella sp. (assembly GCA_031283785.1). The sequence goes on from JAITBC010000410.1 coordinate 4,901, forward strand.
AAAGGCTTCATGTGGCGCGACATCGGCCTGGACGAATGGCTGTTTGACATGGACATCCCGGAAGAAGCGTCCAGAGTAGCGCCAACCGTGCTCTCCATTGCGGAAAATCAGGAGGAGGCAAAAGAAAAAGCGCTGAATGCGCAAGCTTTTGTCAAACAGCGACAGCGGGAAACTATAAATATCCTGAAACAATTTCTGTAATGACCGGGCAAGTCAAATTGTCGCAAACCCATAGTCGTCACCGACGAGATAGCATCCCATTACACGGGAAAACAAGAGAATTCACTATTTAAACAATTATTACCTATGAAAAAAAGATTTTTTTTAACTTTGATGATATGTTGCACATCCATATTATCAACATTCGCACAGAAAAACAGTATGGTACTGGTCGAGGCGGAAAGCTTTTCCGATCATGGAGGCTGGGCGCTCGACCAGCAGTTTATGGATCAGATGGGATCGCCCTTCCTGCTGGCGCACGGACTGGGGAAACCCGTCAAGGATGCTTCAACAAAAGTAACAATACCCCGAAAAGGTGTCTGGAACGTATATGTACGTACCTGGAATTGGTGCGCACCCTGGAAAACCGCTGAAAAGCCGGGGCGCTTCATGCTCTCCGTCAATGGCGCCGTCCTGCCCGGCGAGCTTGGGTTAGGCGACAGGTGGAACTGGGAATATGCCGGCAGCGTTGACATCGGGGCGGGTGAAAATACGGTCGCCCTGCACGACCTGACCGGATTCGACGGGCGTTGCGACGCCATCCTCTTTTGTCGGAATAAAGACGCCGATATCCCGAACGAAGGCGACGCCATGTATCGTTTCCGCAAAAAACTGCTCGGCCTTCCCGAAAAACCGGCGGATGGGGGCGTTTACGACCTCGTGGTCGTGGGAGCCGGCATGGCTGGGTTGGGAGCGGCCATTAAAGGCGCAAGGGAAGGATTAAAAGTAGCGCTGGTTCATGACCGCCCCGTCCCGGGAGGCAATAACAGCATCGAGGTGCAGGTCGTAGCCAGCGGAGGGCTTAACCTGGAGCCATACACGCGGCTGGGCGACGTCGTCAGGGAAATAAAGAATGTTTACCGCCG
>JAITBC010000461.1 GCA_031283785.1 Tannerella sp.
GCGCCGGAGATATAACATATAAGGATATCAATGGCGATATGCAGATAGATCAAAACGACCAGGTTCCTGTCGGATTCCCTACGACGCCCGAAGTCATCTATGGATTCGGATTGTCGGCAGGGTATAAGAATTTCGACCTGTCTTGTTTCTTTCAGGGATCGGCGCGCTCGTCATTTTGGATAAATCCATCCACTACAGCGCCGTTTGTATCGAATTTTTCAGGCGGGAATCGTGCCATGTTGCAGTATTATGCCGACAGTAACTGGTCGGAAGACAATCGCGATATTTATGCTTTGTGGCCTCGCCTGTCAGAAACCGCTATACCTAACAATCAGCAAACAAGCACATGGTTTATGCGCGACGGCTCGTTCTTGAGATTGAAAACTGCCGAAATAGGGTATACGGTTCCTGTAAAAACGAGCCGTAAGATATATTTGGAGAATATTCGCCTGTATGTTTCCGGCAGTAATCTTGCGGTATTTTCCGTGTTTAAAATGTGGGATCCCGAAATGGCGGGAAACGGATTATCTTACCCCCTACAAAGGGTAATTAATATCGGCGCTAATTTCGAATTTTAATAATCAATAAATCAAATAAGATATGAAATTTTTAAATTATATGCTTTTACTTTCCTGTGTGATGTTGTTAGGCAATTGTTCGGATTATTTGAATGTTGTGCCGGATGGTACCGCAACTTTGGAAACAGCGTTTTCAAACCGGATAAACTCGGAAAAATTTTTCTACGGCTGTTATAACTACTTGCCCAATATGGCTGCACCGTTTGACTATCCGGGTTTAATTGCCGGCGGCGATGAAATATGGTGGGACGTCGACAATAACATGAAAGGCAATAGCGGCGCACGTATTGCGCAGGGTGAACAGAATATTACCGATCCTTACCATAATTACTGGGACGGAGCCGGTGGCGGTAAAAGGATGTGGATAGGCATCCGCGATTGCAATATCTTTTTAGAAAACATCGACAACGTTCCCGATATATCGCAGAATGAAGTGGTGCGATGGAAAGCCGAAGTGAAAATCCTGAAAGCCTATTTTCACCTCTTCCTCATGCAGTTATATGGCCCGATTCCCATTGTAGACGATAATATTGACGTTAGCGCCTCACCGGAAGAAGTGCGCATATTCCGCGAGCCGGTAGACGACGTGATCGAATACATCATCAGTCTGGTAGATGAGGCCACGCCCGACCTTCCGCCTTCGATTACGGAAATAAGTACCGAAGCCGGCCGGATTACACAGGCTGTCGCGCTGTCAATTAAAGCCAGAGCCTTAGTCTGGGCGGCGAGTCCGCTGTTTAACGGCAGTTATGTTTTTTATCAGGATTTCAAGGATAAAAGAGATGTGCAACTCATTGCAAACAACAATGACCCGGTCGTTATCCAGGCACGCTGGGAAAGAGCGGCGGCGGCAGTGAAAGATGCCATCGACGCAGCGCATATTGCCGGGCACCGTCTGTTCAGATATCCGGTCGGATACGATATCATGTCCGACACAACCGCTCTGAAATATACGCTTAGAGGATGCATTACCGAAAGATTTACCACCAACAAGGAAATCGTATGGGCTTGTACCAACAACAACAATCAATTTCAAAACTGGTGTACGCCGAAAATCTATACCAGTTATGCCGGTACGGCCGAATTGAGCGCTACCCTGAAAATGGCAGAAACGTATTATACCAAAAACGGTATCCCCATTGATGAAGATCCGTATTGGGATTATGAGGGCCGCTATGAAACGCAAGCAAACCTTGCGACCGAATCCGGGGCGGAGGTTAACCCCGACGCCGAACCCGATTCCTGGACATGGCACCGCCATTACATCGGAAGCGGAGAAACGACGGCCAAATTGAATTATTACAGAGAACCCAGATTTTATGCGCATCTCTGTTTCGACAGAGGAATTTATGAACTGCTGGCAAATCCGGATGACGGCCAGGAATTGGTGATCAAGAACCGGTCGGGCGACATGCATGGTTTGGTGTTTCAGGATTGCCATCCTTCAACGGGATATTTCATAAAAAAATTAGTGAGTTTCAGAATCCCGACAAATACTCAGTCTCCTACTCCTTATCGTTTTTCCATGCCGATTATACGTTTGGCGGATTTATATTTGTTGTATGCCGAAGCCCTTAACGAAGTAAAAGCCATTCCCGATAACGATGTTTACTGTTGGGTGGATAGCATAAGGTTCCGCGCAGGACTAAACGGAGTGTTAGAATCGTGGAAATATGCTAAAGACCCGCAAAAACCGGCAGACAAAGAAGGTATGCGCGAAATCATCAAACGGGAACGCCTTATTGAACTTTCCTTTGAAGGACAACGTCCTTTTGATCTGCGCAGATGGCGCGACGCCGAAAATTACTTGAACGAGCCGGTGCGTGGTTGGGATTTTCAAGGGCAGAAACCCGAAGATTACTATCAGACAAGAGTTTATTTCAGTAATCGACAGTTTACTTATAAAGACTATCTCTGGCCGCTACGCAGCAATACGATTGTAGTGAACAGCAATTTGGTGCAAAATCCGGGATGGTGAAAAAAAAGAATACTCTATAATATATAAAAATGTATCATTAATTATGAAACAAATAAATTTATACAAACGGGACTATCCTTTCGGAATGTGGATAACAGGCTTACTGTTTCTGTTGTCTACGGTGATATTTTCATGTTCGGAGCTTCCGATAGGACAAACGCCTACCGATAAGACCCCTCCCTCGTCGCTTAGCAATGTCAGAATCACTCCTGCTAACGGCGGCGCTTATATTACCTATTCCTTGCCGAAGGAAGATGACATCTCTTATGTGAAATGCGAATTTACGTATGCCGACATAGCCCGTACGGTACGTTCTTCCATCTACAAAAATTACATGGAAGTGGAAGGAATAGGCGAGCCGGAGGAAATAGAACTTCGACTTTATGTCGTTGATCACAGCGAAAACATGTCTAAAGCGTATATTGAAAAATTCGTCCCCTTGGATCCACCCATGAAAGCGATATTAAATTCATTTAAGATAGAGCCGACTTACGGAGGCGCAGTAGTGACATGGGAGAATCCGGCAAAAGCGATGGTGGGCATTTCATTTCTGGCCGCCAACGATTATGGAGAACTGGAACTCATAGATATGGTATTCTCATCTCTGCCGACAGACTCTAAAAAACTCAGGCCGTTTGACACCAATAGACGCCTTTTCGCACTAAGTATTACCGATAAGTACGAAAATATTTCG
>JAITBC010000240.1 GCA_031283785.1 Tannerella sp.
GGAAACACAGAAAAATCTCGGGGAAATACAGAAAAATCCAGGGGAAATACAGGAAAATCCAGGGGAAATACAGGAAAATCCAGGGGAAATACAGGAAAATCCCGGGGAAATACAGAAAAATCCCGGGAAATACAGAAAAATCCCGGGAATAGAAGAGTTAATAGATTAGATTTCGTTATCAAGCAAAAAACTTTCGGCATCCTTAGCCGCCATACATCCGCTTGCCGCAGCGGTTACGCCCTGACGGTAATGCGAATCTTGAACATCTCCCGCCGCGAAAATACCAGGAATGTTAGTAGCCGTAGTTTTTCCTTTTGTGAAGATATATCCCTGTTCGTCCGTTTCCAGATAATTTTTGAATATCTCGGAGTTGGGATGATGACCGATAGCCAGAAACAAGCCGTGAATATCGAGCGTTTTCTCTTTACCATTGTTTGTCATCAAAATTCCGGTAACCCCATTTTCATCGCCCAGTATTTCTTTTGTTTGATGTTCCCAGAGAATTTCGATATTTTTGGTTTTCATAACTCTGTGCTGCATCACCTTTGATGCTCTCAGCACATTTCTTCGGACAATGAGATAAACTTTGTTGCAGAGACCGGCAAGATAAACAGCCTCTTCGCAAGCAGTATCGCCTCCGCCGACAACGGCTACGTCTTTCTTTCGGTAAAAAAAACCGTCGCAGGTGGCACATGCCGAAACGCCCTGTCCCTTATATTTTTCTTCGGACGGGAGTCCGAGATATTTGGCAGTGGCGCCGGTTGCAATGATAACAGTTTTGGCAAGTATTTCTTTCCCGTCGTTTGCCCTGACGATAAACGGGCGTGAGGAAAAATCGACTTCCGCAATGTCTGCTGGACGAATATCTGTTCCAAAACGTAAAGCCTGTTTTTTCATATCGTCCATCATCTGAAAGCCAGACACTCCGTCGGGATAACCTGGAAAATTTTCCACTTCTGTGGTCGTTGTCAATTGACCGCCTGGTTGCAATCCTTCGTATAATACTGGATTTAAGTTTGCTCTTGAGGCATAAATAGCCGCGGTATAGCCTGCGGGACCGCCGCCGATGATTAAACAATTTATTTTTTCGGTAATCATATACAATATGTTTTTTTTATAAAATTCATCTTACGGGCGTCTCTAAAAATCCTCACCCCTGCCGTTTGAAAACTTGCAATCATTTAACATATAATTTTAGAAAACGTTTACCGCAAGGGCGCAAATGTCATCGACTGTCGAAACTTTGCGCCCCTTGTGGTTAGACGGTTATTCCACGATGTTTATTTCCGATTGACAATGGTGTATTTTATCCAGCATACCGGAAATGATGGTTGTCATTTTGATTTCGGCTTTGGCGCCTTCTTTCTGCACATCTTCGTGCGAGACTTCAACAATTCTGCCTTCCACGCCGATGTCCGTAACGATAGATATTCCGAACACGGGAAGTCCGGCATGGCGGGCGACAATTACTTCGGGGACGGTGGACATTCCTATTGCATCGCCACCTATCAGTCTGAAATACTTGTATTCGGCAGGGGTTTCAAATGTTGGTCCCGTTGTGCCGACATATACGCCTTTCTCTATTTTGATGGAATGCTGTTGAGCCACCTCGCAAGCCAGGTCTATCAAAGACAGGTCATAAGGATGACTCATATCAGGGAATCGGAGTCCGAGCCGGTCGTCGTTTTGTCCGATTAGCGGGTTTGGCAATAAGTTGATATGGTCGGAAATAATCATCAGAGTTCCGATTTCGTATTTCGAGTTCAACCCACCGCTTGCATTCGAGACGAACAGGCGTTTTACGCCCAACTCTTTCATCAGCCTTACGGGAAAGGTGATTTGTTCCATCCGATAACCTTCGTAATAGTGAAACCGTCCTTGCATAGCCACAATATTGGCAGAACTAAGTTTTCCGAAAATCAACCGTCCTTCGTGTCCTTTGACCGTCGAGACTGGAAATTCGGGAATGTCTGAATATTGAAGAATCTGTTGGTCGGTGATTTTTGTTGTCAGACCACCGAGTCCCGTTCCGAGTATGATACCCGTTTCGGGTTGTAAACTGATTTTAGTTTTGATAAAATCCGCTGTTTTTTTTATTCTGTCGTACATGATTATATATATTTATATTAAAACTCTTTGAATCGTCGAACATCACTTTGATGGGAATGCAATATATATGTTCAGGAATCCGCGTCCTCGTTTTGCGAAAACAGGAAATCAATCTGACGCCGTCTTTTTCGGTGGTTACAATAGTGTGCAACTGTGCTTTCGTCAGGATATGACGAACATCTCCGTCCGAAAAATTATGGTGGTCAGGGAAAACAATTTGTTCGATAATCGCTTCGGGATATTGCTTTTCGAGTTGTCGGAGAAAGACGGCAGGGTTTGCAATGCCCGACAGCGCCAGAAGATGCGAGGCGTCAAACGCCGATTTGTCCGAGCCTGAGAGCGGATATGCTTCGCCCGATTTATAATGACTGAAATATATTGGTTTATTATATTTTTCCAGTTTAGCCAAACAGCCAAGCTTTTCGTCCTGCGACATGTTTGCCGGACATTTGGTGAGCACGATAATGTCGGCTCTGTAGAGGCTTGACAAACAATCTCGAAGTCTTCCTGCGGGTAACATACAGTCCTTCCAAACTGGGCGGTTGTAATCTATCAGCACGATGTTCAACGACGCTCTGACGCGTCGGTGTTGAAAAGCATCATCGAGCAGAATCAAATCCGTGCTGTGACCATCACTCATCAGCCGTTTGATTCCCCGCACTCTGTCCGCATCGACGGCAACGACAATATCGGGATACTTGCGTTTTATCTGCAAAGGTTCGTCGCCGGTTTTCGATATCGAATCATCAGTTTCCACATACTGAAATCCGTTTGACGTCCGTTTATATCCTCTCGAAAGGACGGCAATGTGGAAATCTTTCCTTAAAATGTCTATCAGATATTCGGTATGAGGAGTTTTGCCTGTGCCGCCGACGGTGATATTGCCGATGGAAATGATGGGTATTCCGAAATTGTGGGATGTGAACAGCCCTCTGTCGTAACATTTATTGCGTATCGAGATTCCCGCTTTGTAGAGCAAAGCAATGGGTACGAACAGGAAATATACCAACCAGTTTACAAGCTTGTCCAATTCGCTTACCGTTTCATTTTGTTTCGCATGAATATTTCCTGCCCTTCTTCTGGAACATCGTCTGCCTTCATATTATTGTATTGACACAGCGATTTAAGTTTCACGGCATACTGCTGTGAAATCTGCTGCATTGTCTCGCCTTCCTGAGCTATGTGTATAGGGAAATGGGAGTCCGAACGTTTTTTCTTGGGTTTGATATACAGTTCTTGTCCCGGATAAATAACCGTTTTTTTGTCCAGGTCGTTATAGCTCAACAGCTGTCTTTTTGTCAGTTTAAACTCGTCGGCAATTGAGTTGAAATTGTCGCCCTCGTTTGCAATGACATATTTGACCTTATTGC
>JAITBC010000251.1 GCA_031283785.1 Tannerella sp.
TTATCGTTTCATGACGGGCGCCTCATCCGAAGATATCCGCATAACAAAAGAGATTACATTATGAAAAAAATGGCTGGTTATATTTATGCTATTGTCTTCGGAAAAAGTAATCATATTATTCTTAATAATGAAAATATTAAAATTTTATAAATCATGACATATATGTTTTTAAATATCCTGAAAAGGCGCAATGAATCAAGGATGCGCCTGCAAGCCGTTTTAACGGTTTCCATTTTGTTTGTTTGCTCGTTTGCTGCTGTGGCGCAGAGCAATCCTTTTATTAAACACATGTACACTGCCGACCCCTCGGCTCGCGTCTGGGCTGACGGACGGTTGTATGTATATGCTTCTCACGATATAGCGCCTCCGCGTGGGTGTGATTTGATGGACGAATACCATGTTTTTTCCACCGACGACATGGAGAATTGGACAGACCACGGTGAGATTCTCCGTGCAAGTCAGGTGCCATGGGGCAAACCGCTACGTAACGAAGCCAAATTCATGTGGGCGCCCGATTGCGTGTACAAGGACGGGACGTATTATTTCTATTTCCCGCATCCTATCGAAGACCCCTGGAACAAAACATGGAAAATTGGCGTAGCAACGAGCAAAAAACCGGCAAGCGATTTCACGGTAATCGGATATATTCCTAATATCGACCCGCTTATTGACCCAAACGTTTTTATTGACGACGACGGACAGGCTTATTTCTATCATGGTGGTGGCGGCGTTTGCAAAGGTGGAAAATTGAAAGACAATATGATGGAAATAGACGGCGAAATGAGAGTAATGGAAGGACTGCAGGATTTCCATGAAGCGACGTGGGTACATAAACGGAATGGCATCTATTATCTTTCGTATTCCGACAATCACGATGAAAACAACGATAAGGAAGGCGTGAAAGGCGATAACCGGATGCGATATGCTATTAGCGATAATCCCCTGGGTCCATGGAAATACCAGGGTATTTATATGGATCCGACGGACAGCTATACCAATCACGGTTCTATCGTAGAATATAAAGGAAAATGGTATGCTTTCTATCATAACAGCACGCTTTCGAGGAAAAACGGCGAACCGAACGACTGGTTACGCTCTATTTGCGTCGATAAGTTGTATTATAATCCTGATGGTACGATTCGGAAGGTTGTCCGTACAACGACAAACTGACGGCAGGAATGGCGAAAGCCAATATTATGCCCGCCAATTTGTATAATCGGTGATGGTACGCGATTATTTGATGATACTGTATAAACATTTAAAATATCAGATGATGAAAAAATTATTTTGCTTACTGTTTGCGACAGTTCTTTCCGGTTGTTTATCGGTCAGCGTTGATGCGCAAATAAAAGTCGCCTGTGTAGGCGCAAGTATTACGGAAGGGGGCTATTTGCCTGACGCCCGGGACAATTCTTATCCGGGACAGTTACAATCTCTGTTGGGCGTCAGCTACAAAGTCGAAAATTTCGGCGTGCCGAGCGCTACCCTGCTGAAAAAGGGAAATTTCCCCTATTGGAAGACCGAAGCATATCGGAAAGTTCTGGAAAGTAATCCTGATATCGTCTTTATTGATTTGGGAGGAAACGACGCTAAAGCCGTTAACCGTCCTTTTTATGATGAAATGGAACAGGATTGCCGCGAGATGATACGCGCCTTTAAGAAACTGTCCTCGCATCCACGGGTCATCGTCGTGTTGCCTTCCGCTTTCTTCGTGGAGGATGAGAATGGCATCTTTGATCCCGTAAGCCGGAATCAGGTCACGCCACGCCTGCAGAAAGCTGCGTTTGAAGAAAATGTAGAAACGATTGACATGCACCCGCTGTTGATAAACCGTCCCGATTTGATTCCCGACGGGATTCATCCTGATCTGAAAGGTTCGGGAATCATGGCTAAACGTTTGTTTCAGCAAATTACTTTCTCCGTTGACGCCTCATTCGATATTTTCAAAATGCTGGACAATGCGGGCGTCAAGTATCAGGTGAGTAATTATGCGGGTTATCAGTGCGCCACGTTCCAGTTCAACGGTCGCGAAAGCAAAGTCGTGAAGCCGAAGAAGACGGCGGCTAATCATCCGTGGATATGGCATGTGCGATTCTTCGGACACGAGCCGCAGACCGAGATTGCCTTGCTCGAACGGGGTTATCACTTAGTTTACAACGACCAGGCGGAGAGGATGGGCAACAAACAAAACATCGACGAATGGAATCTGTTCCACAAGTTGTTGCACGATGCCGGTCTGAATCGGAAAGTTGTCCTCGAAGGTATGAGCCGCGGCGGCGTGTATGTTTTCAATTGGGCGGCAGCCAATCCTGATAAAGTTGCAGCCGTGTATGTCGATAATCCGTTGCTGGATATGAAGACTATGTATTACACTCCTGACGGCAAAGAACGGCCTGAAAATGAAATTACAAAAGGCATCAAGGAAAACTGGGGCATCGACCGTTCACAAATTAAACAGTTCAACGAAAGTCCGATAGACAAGATCGACGCGATTGTCAAAGGTAATTATCCGATTCTGATTCTTTGCGCCGAACTTGATGAAGCCGTCGTCAATTCCCAAAACGCTTTTCCTTTCGAGAAGAAAATCCGTGAGAAAGGCGGCGACATCACTGTCATCGAAAAGAAAGGTTTCAAGCATCATCCGCACAGTTTCCCGAATCCGACATATATTGTCGATTTCATTGAAAAAGCCGTGAACCCGACGGAAGCATATCTTTCCGTAAAGAAATATGATTCGTACAAAGGTTTGGTAATGGCAGGTTATCAGGGCTGGTTCAGCTGCCCGGACGACGGTTCAGGCCGCGGCTGGTATCATTATTGCGGTCGCGACGGATTGTTCCGGCCGGGAATATGCACGATTGACATGTGGCCTGACGTTTCGGAATATGGTAAGACGTACAAAACCGAGTTCTCCTTTGCCGACGGAAGTCCTGCTTATGTAATGAGCGAATACGACGAATCGACAGTAGAAACGCATTTCCGATGGATGCGGGAATATGGCGTCGACGGAGTTTTTGTGCAACGTTTTGTATCCGAAATAAAACATCCGAAAAGTTATAACCAATTGAACAAGGTCTGGAAATCTGCTATCAATGCGGCGAATATCAACAACCGCGCCATCAGCGTCATGTACGACCTGAGCGGAATGGTTCCCGGCGACGAACAGTTTGTCCTGAAAGACATTGATGCAATTGCTGCCGAATACGATATCAAAGAACGCAAGGATAATCCTTCGTATTTGTACCATAACGGCAAACCGTTGGTAGCTGTTTGGGGCGTGGGTTTCAACGATCGCCGCAGATACGGTTTTAAAGAAGCGGAAAATATCATCGACGCCTTGATTGAGCGGGGTTTCAGCGTACTTATCGGCGTACCTACGCACTGGCGGTTGATGGGTAACGACGCACTCGACGATCCCGAATTACATCGCCTGATAAAGAAATGCGATATCGTGATGCCTTGGCTTGTTGGACGTTTCAACGAAGAGTCATTTCCGCGTTTCGCACAAATCGTGAAAGACGACATCGAATGGTGTAAAGTAAACAAGTTGGATTACGCACCATTAGTATTCCCCGGCTTCTCCTGGGTCAATATGAACAAAAACTCGCGTCCGATTCCCCGTAACCGCGGCAGTTTTTACTGGAAACAGTTGTCGGCACATATCGGCAATGGCGCCGAAATGTTTTACTTGGCAATGTTTGATGAAATAGACGAAGGCACGGCTATCTTTAAATGCGCAACCGAAGTTCCCGTCGGCGACAGCTACTTCCTGCCGCTCGACGCCGACCTTGGAAACGACTATTACTTGTGGCTGACCGGCGAAGCTTCCAAAATGTTGAAACGACAAAAGCCGCTTAATTTTAAAACGCCTCAAAGGGAAGAATTATGACGAAAAAGAGCGAAATCTCATTTTGAGGAGCATTGACATAGATAACCCCGAATAAGCTACAGGCACAGTTCGGGGTTATCTATGTCACCACCTTAGTAACCTGAGTTTTGGATAGGCAAGCCTTATTTCTACCTCATTTTAAACACAAAAAACTCAGAACAAAGCAAAGATATAAATGTAACCTAATTGTGGAAAAGGCTTTTTCTGGAAAAAAACGGTCGCCCACATTGTCATTTGTTCATTTTTTAACCCAACTTGGCA
>JAITBC010000171.1 GCA_031283785.1 Tannerella sp.
TCAGCACGCCGCACAAATATATAATGCCCTTCAATTTAAACAGTCGAATCCCGGTATGAGAAAAAAATCCGTAGTCCCCCATTAACAATATGCCACCGTTGCATACTCCTTATTACAAGATAATTACGTTTATTTACCGGCCAAGTTGGGTTAATGTATCAACTACGTGAATGGTGACGGCGTCGCTAAAATCCGGCTTGTTGGCCAATTGAAACCGTCCGCCCGGCATCCGTTCCTGTAGAATCCGGATGTCTCGACAGGGGAATTTCCTTTTGACGGTCACCGATACCGGCTGCCCGGGATCAGGGGTATACATTCGGAGATTCCCGCTTTGATCAATCAGGAATGGGTATGCTGATGCCGGGTAAAAACGTCCGTCGTTATAATACATCGCCATGTAGACGCATCCTCTGTTCATTTTCGGGAACGTCACCCTGTCTTTGCGAATCTTGCCCCAACCGACCGGCGACCAGTCCCGGTTGTTGAATGCCATGATATATGCTATATTCTTAAAAACAGGAGGAGGGACAGTCAGGGCGATCGTGACGTTTACAGGATCGAAATAGTGCGTGGATACATCCCGGAAAAATGGATTCCGGAACAGCGGAGGGATTTCTTCCCTAAGCGGTTGCATGGCAAGGCTTTCCTGTTGTATACTGTATGTCCTCCGATATGCCTTAGGCATCTTGTCGTTTGATTTCGATTGGATATGGCGGCCGAACGGTACGGCATCGTCTATTTGAAAAGTAATAAACGTGCTGTCGGTCAGTAATACATTCCATTCGTGTCCCAGCGACCTGTTTGCCCACTGCGGGGTAAAGTCGTAAGTGACTGGCAGCCCTGCGGCTCGCATGACATACATTCCTAACAAAGTTAAATCATAGCAATTACCGGCCGTTATTCTCATGCGCAAGGATGGAGGCGGTTTTAGTGGAAGACGGTTATCCAACAAAGGGAAATCCGGCGGATCGAAAAAGGCTGTCAAGGTCTCGCATACTACAGCGGCAGAGGCATTCAACCTGTTCAACGAATCAAGGATGGGTTGTATCCGTTCCCTGTACAACGGACGCCAATCTTCCGGCGGATCGTAATCCACCCGATAAGGCAGTACGTATTCACAAAAATCATCCCAATCGACAAATTGCGTCCAGTTGTATCGGCGCGTTTCAAACGCTTGATCAATCTGGTCAATCAAGTAGTTCGCCTGTATCCGGCGAATATCCCATACCGGTTGTATCCGGTTTTCCTGTATCCGGATACGACCGGCTAAGGAATCCATCTGCGATTGCGTATGAATCCGGTTTGCAAAAAGAGTGTCAAGCTGCCGGTGATAATCTACACTTTCAGGATATTCCGCATATTGATGATACGGCATGTTTTCGATCAGGAAGACTGTCGCCCGGTATTTCAGACTGTCGTCCGGATCGGCGGCATAGTAAGCCATTACTTTTTCCAGTTCCGCACGGTTTTCACCCGCTAACGCCAATGCCTGTTCCAGGCGAGAGGGTATGCGGCTGCATGAAAAAAGCAAAGCCATAAACAGGCTGACAACGAATAATTCACATTTTATATGATTCTTTTCAATAACCGTTTCCATTGATTTTTTTCTTCCTTTCTATATAAGAATCTGTTTTCGTACCAAACGACTGTTTCCGGATAATTTCATGCGCGCGTTCGCAAACAAATTTAACGATGCGTTAAATTGAGATTACTTACAAAGACAGATGCAATAAGTTCCAGCCAAGTTTGGTATTAGGGTATTTTTTTTAGAAACCTGTTCCATCTTAATTTGTTTGTTTCCATATTAACAGAGTTCCATATAAATAAAACTTTTCCGGCAATGTGATCTTCCGGCAATAGACCCCAATAACGAGAATCAAATGAAGAATCTAAACGATCCCCTGCAACAAAATAATAATTCCTTTTAAACACATAAAATTCTTCTTTGTTTAAAAAAACAGAATCAATATAATTAGCAGTTGCTTTTTGTTCCCATTCAATGAGCATTTTATAAAGACAATAGTGTGGTCGGTTCATTAATAATTTATCTCCTCTACGAGGTATATATATTGGCCCAAAATCTTTGATATTCCATTTTATACAAGAATCTTTTGGAAATGTATTATAGATGATTTCGTCAAAATCATCTTTTCTTTGGAAGGATAACCTTTTTTGTGAATCTATATTTCCTAAGAAATAATTTATCCCATTTACTTTATATATCCCATTGACAATTTGCAAAGTGTCACCAGGCAAACCGACACATCGCTTAATATAATAATTTGTCATATCCATATCTATCTTATTCAGGGAATATGGATATGGGAAATTAAATACAAGGATATCATTATGCCTTAAATTCATAATATTAAAGATTCTGAAAACATCTTTTCCTTCATCGTTTAAGCAAAAGATACGTAGTCCCCCAAAAAACTTACAAACAACTAAATGATCTCCCCGTATTAATACATTTTCCATCGAACTACTCGTTACCCTGAACGAAGGAAATATCACTATCCATAGGTATAATAAAATACAAATAACCCCAAGAACAAAAAAACTGTTTTTCTTTTT